>JANNCG010000491.1:0-5516 GCA_031386385.1 Myxococcales bacterium | reverse complement strand
AAGCGGAGAGCAAGATCCGTCTGGGTCGGAGGGACCACGGGGGCAGATCATTCTTGTGCCGCCGACGCAGAGGGCACGAAGGCGCTGGCTGCAATGCGCGGTGAACTCGGTGGGAGCAGAGAGTTCGGGCTGGCTTGTGGTTGCGCTGACGGCAGCGGGTCTCGCTCTCAACCGGTCTCGAAAGCGAGCCCAGCGAACAGTTATTTCGCAGCCCGTTTAGCGGGTGGTTTGGGCTTGGCTTTGGATATAACTTTTGGCTTAATCTTGGCTTTTGCCTTCACTTTAGGTTTAGCTTTCACCTTAGTTTTCGCCTTCGCTTTCACCTTGGCTTTCACCTTCGCTTTTGCGCCCTTCGCGCCCGCTTTCTCGTCGCCTTCGCTCGCAGCGGGCTTTACCGATTTGGGTCGCTCCCAGCCCGTGGTGCTCTTGAGCTCTTCCATCCATCGCTGCGCGTCGGTGGTGTCATACGGCTCTAAATCTACTGGAATTTCTCCAGCAAAATGCAGCCCGTCGCTTCTCACTGCCATGACAATAGCGCGAAAGTTCACGCCCGCTTTCTTCGCTGCCCGAGCGGCCACAGCAAACTCTTTGTCATGCACATCGCTGGGCCGAACAAACTTCGCGTCCTCGCGCTGAATGACAAACAACGCCGTTGTTTTTTCGCCCGCTTTTGCCAGCGCCGTCAGCTCGTGCAAGTGCTTGGTCGCTCGCTCACTCACGCTGTCCGGAAAATACGCGCCCCCATCGGGGTACACCAAGTGAATGTTCTTCACTTCGAGTAAGTGCGCACGCCCCTGGTCCACGACGCTAAAATCAACGCGCGAGTTTGTCCCATACGCGACCTCTGCTTGGTAGCCCTCATGTTTTTCAAACCCCGGAAGCACTCTCGCAGCGAGCATCGCTTTGACCAGTGGGTTGGGCACGGAGGTGTTGGCCCCGATCCAAACGCCGTTCAGCTCAATCACTTGCCAAGTGTACTTGAGCTTGTTGTCGACTTTGGTGTTCGCCGTGAGCCACACCCGAGCGTGCTTTTTGACCAACCCTTCCATCCGGCCTGAGTTCACGCAGTGTGCGACCACCACCATTGGGCCATCGGGCGTATCGATCTCGATGTCGGATAAAAACCGATGGTATCGACGCAAAAATCGCCCCTCGATCAACGCTCCTGGCCAAGCCCACACAAACGGATTATCGCGATTCACCCACGCGACGTAACACGATTCGGACCGGTTCATTCACCGTATTTGCGTGCAACAAGCCATCGTCGCCCAAGATCATCTCGCGCTGTCGACGGGTCCCATTGGCAGAATTGGTCAGCTCAACACGACAGACGTTGGCATCGCTGAGGACCACGCGCATGGGCTCAACACGGCCCGTCTCACTGGTGACGGAGCTTGGCGTGATGGTCCATCGGACGCTGGTGAGAATGGACGCAAAGAGGACGGCCGCCGAGGGATCACCGCCCTCGACAGCATGCCCTTGCCACTGCCCAACAACACGCGAACACATCGGCGCTGAGGGCTTGCAGCTCGCGATCAAACAACTGCCCCCGACCAATGAAAGCGCGAAGATCACCCAGCGTGCGAGCCAAAATTGCGGGACAAAACTCATACTAACGACGCGCGAAATTGTTCTAAAACAGCGAAATACTCAAGCAGTTTGACAGAAAAACCAGTTATTCTTCGTGAACAAGTCACCACGCTTTCGCAGTCAACAGCGCGCCAAATGCTAACCTCGTCCTCGCCTGTGGGTTTCTAGTCGAATATGACGACCACGATTCGCGAAACCAACGCACTCTCCGTCTCAGACACGCTCCAAGCCATGGAGATCGCGCTGGTTGTTGTGCATCATCCCAACGCTCATTTTCTTGGTCTTCGACGGGTGGTCCTCGCGAAGGGCGCCGTCGATCTTGGCCGTGAAACTGGCGCATTTGGTGAAGACTCGCTGGACCACCCGCTCATCTCGCGCCTTCATGCCAGGGTCGCGGTCGACTACCGAGGGCAGTGCACCATCAACGATCTCGGCAGCGCCAATGGAACCTGGGTTGACGGCATCCGTGTGGTCTCGTCACCGGTTCAAACTGGGTCCATCATTCGTATCGGTCCAGTGCTTCTCTCTGTTCAGCATGCCCCGGGATCGTATGCGACAAGACGCTCTGAGCGAGCCCCCATCATCGCGTACAACACCGCGCTGAGCGTCGAGAGGCTGCGGTTGCAATTAACAAATGGTGGAATTTGGCGCATCGACCCGCAGAGCCTCCACGAATCTCTCCCGTATCTTGAATGGCTCGCAGAGGAGCTTTCGATTCAATACTTAGGGCTCTGTCCCTGGTCGAGTGCCGAAAGAGCCCTCACTGAATCTGCGAGTCCATGCGTTGTCATCGTCGATCCCGCAACGACATCACAGCTGCAACTGCAACTTGCAGCCAATCGGCAGGACGGTCTCAACGCTGTCCTCGCCCGTGCACGCTCGTCGTGCATTGTTGTGCAATCAACACGAGAAAATGATCCCGTCAGTGGAGAGTCTTCTGAGCGCAGCGCCGTGTTTAGCTTTGCTCCGCTCACTTCACGGATTGAAGATATTCCCTGGCTCGTTAGGGGGGCACTTCAGAAGCATTTCTCGGCGCCTGTGAGCATCGATCACACGCTGGCGTTTCGGCTTGTGCGAGCAAGTTGGCCTGAAGATATCCAGGGTCTTCACCAGTGGGCATCCATGGCCATTCGTCGATGGCCTACCGGACAGCTGACAGTTTGCGACGAAGATCTTAAGTACACGGGCGAGCCGCAGAGACTGGTTCAAACCAGCGAGCAGTCATCACAAGGGATGTCTTCAACGACGCCCTTGGGGACAGCCACTCACCTCGTCATCGCGCACAACGGCGGGTGGTTTGCGATCGGCAACGAGCCCCTGGTGGACATTCGCACGCGCTTTGCGCTGACCCGAATTTTGCGCGCGCTTGTGCAACAACGAGCCAAAGATCACGAAGAAACAGTGAGCATTGACACGCTCGTTGAAGCGGGTTGGCCAGGAGAAAAGCTCCTCAATGACTCAGGGACAAACCGTCTCTACGTGGCGGTCGCGACCCTGCGCAAGCTCGGGCTTCGAGACGGAGTAGAGCGTCGAGAAGGAGGCTACCGGCTCGCCCCACACTGGAGCGTCGCAGTGAGCGAGTCAGAGACCCCCGTCACCGACGTAGGCGAGCAGGATCCGAGCCACTCTCAGGCTAAAGGATAGGGACTTGATCCATCATGGCCGAGTATAGAATCAACACGGTTTTTGCTGGCAAATACCACATCGTTCGGCTGCTCGGACACGGTGGAATGGGTACGGTGTACGAGGCCAAACACATACACACTGACGCCTCAGTCGCGCTTAAAATTTTGCGCGAGGATGCACACGATCCAAACGCTGCAACGCGGATGCTTCGCGAGGCTCGAGCGCTCGCAAAGCTTGACCATCCACACATCGTTCGGCTGCTTGACGCGGACGTGATAAACGGCGAACTATGCTTGGTACAAGAGCTGGTTGAGGGACAGACGCTCAGGCAAAAACTCGACGCGCAGCTTGTGTGTACGCCAGAAGAAACACTGGAGATTATCGTTCCGATTGTGAGCGCGCTGCAGAGCGCCCATCGTCAAGGGATCATTCACCGCGATATCAAACCCGACAACATCATTCTGTCGTCTAAAAATGCGAAGCCGTGGCCTAAGCTGGTGGATTTTGGCATTGCCCTCAGCGTCCACGAAGACAGACAGACTCGTCAGGGCAGCATGGTGGGGACGCCTCACTACATGTCCCCCGAGCAAGCTTGGGGCAAGCTTGATGTCACCGCCAGTACAGACGTGTGGTCCGTTGCAATGGTTGCCTACGAGTGCCTCGCCGGGTCACTCGCGTACGATGGACCCAACGAGCGCGCAGTCCTCGCTCAAATCGTCGCTGAAGAGCCCATTCACCTCACCCATGCAGCAATGAGCATCGATGACGCTCTTGCGGATCTTGTGATGCGCTGTTTGGTGAAAAAGCCCGAGGCCCGAATCGCCTCCATGAGTGAGCTACTTGAGGGGATTTTAAGTCTTCACGCGTTTGAAAAAGAGCCGTGGTTTATCTCGCTCGTGCAGCGTTTTGGCCCGTCTTCGCGGCAGGACGTTGAAGTGAAGAGCCAAGCAACGCCACAGCAAGCCCCTTCAACAGCAAAGCCCAAAGAGCCCAATTCAGTCAAAGAGCCCAGCGTGACGCGCCCTTTGGATCAGCCAACACAGCGAGACAGACCCATGGCATTTGGTTCGATCGCAGCTGTGAGCGCGCTCGTTTTGGCGACGGTTTGGATGGCGAGCCAATTTTCGCACGCACAACGGGATGTCAGCCCTCCCAGATGGGTTGCTCTCGCCGACGCGTCTGTGCCCGAGGTTGAGCGTTCAACGCCCCTCGTTCAATTGGTTTCACAAGACGCGGTTGAGCCAATGGTGTTGCCTTCTGACGTGAGCACTCACACCGAAGTGATCAGCGCACACACTGAACCAGCGCAGGCTGTTGCGCACGCTTTTGGGCACCAACGGGTGGGCCCAGCAGCGCAAACAACGATCCCCGATTCTGGAGCGCGCCCGCGAGTTCAGAGCCCAGCGTCGACGCTGCGTGGTACAAATGGAGCGCCTATCGTCGAAGACTTGTAACCCCATGCGCTATTTTGTTTGGCCATCCCTGAGAGTGATTGTCTGTGTGACAGCGCTGTTGCTCCACACTCAGAGTGTCTATGCCCAGCAGAACGCGTCACCCGCGCAGGCCCTCGTGGTTCAAGGGCTTCAAGCAAGGCGCGAAGGGCACGACCAACAGGCGATCGCGTTGTTTCAGCAAGCCTACGCACTCGAGCCCCGAGCTTCAACTGCGGCGCAGATTGGGTTTGCTTTGCAAGCGTTAGGACAGTGGATCGAAGCTGAGGTGCAGCTCAACCGCGTCCGTATCATGAGTGACCCATGGATTGATCGACACCGAACAACCATCGATGACGCCCTCGTCGCTGTCCGTGCACAGTTGGGTTGGGTTGAGGTGCTCGGGCAGCCGGCGGGAGCCCAAGTGCTGATCTCTGGTCGCGTGGTCGGACAGCTGCCACTCGAAGCGCCGCTGAGAATTGCCACAGGGACGGCCACACTCACGGTCACATCGGAGGGCTATTATCCCATTGAACGTGCCATCACGATTCAAGCCGATGGGCATGCGCGCGAGACCGTGACGCTTGAGCCACGAGGTGCAGTTGTCCCGCCAACTGTGGCCATTTCACCCCCCAATCGCAGCGCCCTCGAGACCCATCGCGATCAAAGCCCCATACCGCTTCGCACAGGACCCCAAGGCTCTCGGGACGTCCCGAGGGTCTCGCGTCGATCGAACACAGCGCTGGTGCTCGGCTCGACGCTTGTAGGGACAGGAGCGCTTTCAATGGTCGTGGCCATTCCATTTTGGCTCTTGCGCAATGGCGGACTCACAGCACCAGGGTACGGGTTGAATGCAACGCATCCACTTGC
>JANNCG010000470.1:0-4128 GCA_031386385.1 Myxococcales bacterium | reverse complement strand
AGGGGAGCCATTTCACTCAATACCTACCCAACAAGACTCCTTCTCGCTCGGAGCAGCTCGTCATGGCCGCCACAAAAACTCCAAAATCCCGAAAAAATGACCGTAAAAAGCCCCCGAAGAGCCCTCGCGCCAAGGCGATCGCAAAGCCGAAGCGAAAAAGGGCTGGGACGGAGAAAGAAAAGCCTCCGCCTCAGGCCCGAACTTCGCGTGTCTTGTTGACCACTCGCGAGCGACGGCAGTTGCTCAAGCCACGCCCTGATTTTGCAGAGATTATGCAACAAATTGAGCAAACTTGGGGCGAACTCCGAGCTCTCAAAGTGCCCGCTCTCAACACACGAGGCCTCCGTGTGCTCCGCGAAAAGGCGCTCCGTGCGGTGCAGCGCGAGGCGGAGATGCGTGAAGAATATGAGAAAAAACTCAGAGTATTCTCCGATGCTCGCCTGATCGCTGAGGATGCGGCCTACCGGGCGATTCTTACCGTTTACGCAGCGGTGAAGCTGTATCGCATCAGCAACGCTGAGATTGGTAAACGGTTTGCGTTTATTGGCGCACACTTGACGGCGGCGCGTGTTGCGGCAGAACACGGCCGATAAAACGTGAATGGAGTGCAGAACTGAATGAGTGACTCAATGCGTGCGGTGGTGATTACGGGTCATGGCGGACCTGAGGTACTTGCGGTGCTCGAGCAGCCCCGTCCTGTTCCGGGGGCTGGAGAGGTGCTGGTGAAAGTGGCGTTTGCTGGGTTGAACTTCAGCGACGTGATGGCGCGACAAGGGATGTATCCCGATGCTCCCCCACCCCCGTCGGTTGTCGGCTACGAAGCGTCTGGAACCATTGAGACGCTCGGTGCCTCGGTCTCTTCGCACAAAGTAGGCGATCGGGTGATGGTCTTGTCGCGCTTTCGTGCGCAGGCCGAGTATGTGTGTGTGCCTGCACAACAGGCCCTGCATATCGCAGACTCGATGACGTTTGAGGACGCTGCGGCGATGCCCGTTGTGTACATCACGGCTTTTCACATGCTCTTTCGCATTTCGCACCTTCGACCGGGGATGAAGGTTCTGGTGCACATGGCAGGTGGTGGCGTTGGGATCGCCGCGCTTCAGCTGTGTAAGACGGTGGCGAATGTCACGACATTTGGGACCGCAAGTCCATCGAAGCATGACGTGATTACCCAAGAGGGATGCACACACCCGATTGACTACCGCTCGAAAGATTACTCAGAAGAGATCATGCGATTGACTGACGGCAAGGGCGTCGATCTGGTGCTAGACCCGCTCGGCGGTCGCGATTGGAAAAAGGGCATGCAGCTGTTGCGTCCAGCAGGAATGCTGATCGCCTTTGGGTTTGCCAACATGTCCTCAGGCGAGACTCGCAGTTATCTGCACATGGCTCGGCAGGCGATGGGCATTCCGATGTTTACTCCCTTGGGATTGATGGATAAAAACCGTGCGGTTGCAGGCGTTAACGTGGGGCATTTGTGGGAAGAGCAAGACATGCTGATCGAAGAAATGCAGGAGCTGTTGAAGCTATACGCCGAGGGAAAAATCAAGCCAAAGATTGACGCGGTGTTCTCGTTCGCGCAAGCGGCAGAAGCACACGCGCGGTTGACGACGCGGCAAAATGTCGGAAAAGTGCTCCTCAAACCGTGACGCTGCGGTGGCGGATTTGGGTTCCACGGGAGAAGCATGCGCCCGTTGAGAGTGTTGTGCTGCAGTACGCACAGTCGTTGTTTTCGGCTGAAGTCCTGCTTGTGCAGACCGATGTTGATAACGGCTTTGTCCTCTCTGTCCAAGAGACCAGCGCGCCAAAGGCTCTCTTGGTGAAATGTCAGTCGCGTTTGTGTCGTGAATCACCAGATGAAATGGCAATGGCGCGGCAGACTGCGGACAACATGGGCGGCGCTGGGATGGACGTGTTGGTCGCGCGTGGGATGTGTATTTGGTCCTGGGACGCGACGGATTTTTCGAAAGACCCTGCGCGCTCGGAGGCCGAGACAATGATCGCGGGTGTGTTGGCGATGAGTGAGCTGGGGTGTGTGTTGCTCCCGGACCAAAGCCGTTTAGTCGGATTGCGCGGCGTGAGAGAGTGGCTTGAGACAAAGTCACGTCGCGGGTGATACTCCTTCGCTGATGAGCGTCGCGTTGCGCGTGAAGTCACTCACTGTTCGTGGGTTTCGAAATTTGGCAGAAGTGAGCGTCACGCCGGATCCGCACGCGAACGTTTTTTTGGGCTCAAATGGACAGGGAAAAACGAGTCTTCTTGAGGCTGCAGACTTCGTCGCGACCCTTCGAAGCTTTCGGGGCGCGATGCGGTCACAACTTGTGCAGCACAGCGCGCCGCAGACACAGCTTCGCATGGTGGTGGATGGGCCCGAGGTCGAGCATGAGTTTCGTGTGACGTTTGACCGCAAAACGCGCGACGTCTTGATGGACGGAAAGCGGCCCGAGCGCGCGGTTCACTACTATGGCTCTGCTGCTTGTGTTGTGTTTCATCCCGAAGACCTCGCGTTGATTCGAGGCGCGCCCGAGGTGCGCCGTCGGTTGCTTGATCGCATTCTGGTGCGTGTGGTTGATGGCTATGGTGAAGCGCTTAGGTCCTACGCAAAAGCGCTTAAAGCACGCAACAGCGTCCTGCGATCCCACTCGCCCGATATGCGCGCGGTGGTGGCGTATGATCCCATTCTTGCGCGCTACGGGAGCGCCATTGTGCGGGCTCGCACTCAGCTGACCGAGCAGCTGCTGCCTGCTGCGCGTACTGCTGCCGATGAAATTGCTCTCGCGGGTGCTGAGATCGCGTTGACGTACCGAAGCAAAGCTCCCAACAATCCAGCGGACTATCGAGAGGCTCTGCTTCGGGGATGGGACCAAGACCGAGCTCGGATGAGCACGATTCTTGGTCCCCATGCGGACGATCTCTCGATTCGTTGGGCGAACCGAGTGGCGAAGGATGTCGCAAGCCAAGGACAAACTCGTGCGCTTGCGTTGGCGCTTCGGCTCGCGGAGCTTGAGGTGCTGCGGGCTCGCAGCGGGCGAATGCCGTGGCTTTTGTTAGACGACGTCTCAAGTGAGCTTGATCACGAGCGGACTGGCAGATTGTTTGCAAGGATTTTTGCGCTTGGAGCACAGCTCTGGATCACGACCACGGATCCGGCTGTGAGCGCACTGCTCCCAAATGCCAAGCGGTTTCGTGTGCATGAAGGAACAGTTTCGAGTTTTTAGAATCGCGCTTTTTCAAACACGAAAAAAACTAAATCGTCACTCAAGGTCCTGCGTCTCGCTGCAAGGCCGCAAGCTATTTCTGTGGCACGCAAAGAGTGCGGAGCGAATGCGGCGAAATTTAGTTTCACAATTGATACACTTGACTCAAATTGCATTTTCGCGGCTTTCGCGTTCATCAAATCACGGAGGAAATTTCTTTGAAAAATAAATTAATCATCGCGCTCTGGAGTATGGCTCTCGTGCTCTTCACTCAGACCGCTCAGGCTCAGTGTCCGCCTGTGGCGCCGACACTCAACATTCCGGCCGGAGGGTTCTCTGTCAATGAAGGAGCAACCTTGGTCATGACTGTCGCAGGTGGAGGCCCCGTCTATGAGTGGGACACGGACTGTGACGGCTACACCATCGCTCGGGGCGATGACTTCACCGGCGCGAGCTTTATTTTCACCGCACAAAACCGTGACGGAGCGGGCGCGAGCAGTATCTGCGTGCGCACGGTGGACCCTCGTTGTCCCGTTGGGATGGACAGAAGCGCTATTGCGATGTCCCGAGTTGCCATCACGAATCATCCACCAGCGATTACCACCAACGCGTTGATCTCGGGCACAGTCGGGCAGCGATATTTTTGGACGCTGAATGCGATTGATCCTGCCAATCCACCGACCGCAGCGGCGATTCTGGATCCGCTGACTTGGAGCGCGATGGGTCTTCCGATGGGGCTGACCATTGACGCAATGACCGGTGCAATTTCAGGGATTCCTGGCGTTGGGACCGCGGGCAACTACATGGTGACGGTGAACGTCAGCGATGGCGACGGTGGGACAGCAACCCGGATGCTCGCGTTGACCATCACCGCAGGAGGTGTGCTCGCGGCGTGTCCGGCAGTCAACATCCTAGGCGGTGGAATTGGTGG
>JANNCG010000401.1:0-1631 GCA_031386385.1 Myxococcales bacterium | reverse complement strand
CTTTCCGTACAATCCGCTCTGCGTGCCAGGTCGCAGCGATCTTGAACTCAAAGCTGCCGAAATGGTGACGCGTCCTTCTTGGTACGGTGCGGCGCTGTTTCAAATTGAGAGCACAGCAAGCGATCTTCCAAGACCCGCAGTGGCCAATCGATGCACGGTTGGAGCTTCGCAATCCGCGTTCGACAATTTGCCCACTTTGCCCACGGTGGGTCCGTGAATTCGCGTGTATTCAGCGCAGTCGTCACATTCGTGGCTGGTTGCGCCGCTGCGCCTAACCTGGGGATGACCGTCCCCATGAGTGGCACCGATTGCGCGTCAATCACTGATGCCGCAATCGTTGAAGACGCACCGCCACCACTGCAATTTTGCCCACCAAGTACAATGCCGTTGCCAGGGACAAACCAAAGTTGTCTCGGTCCAAACGGAGCGCCTTTGGAGCATTGTCGCGAAGTTTGGATACCGGGTGGGCTTGTTACTCTTGTGCGTCCCGGTGCAAAATATATCTCCTCTACCGATGGAGTGATACCATACGATCGGTTTGGGGGGACGGGCTGTGCCTCCACAACAATTGTCGTTCATCCGGGCTATGTGGATGCATACGAAGTGAGCGTTGCTCGATTTCGAGCTTGGGTTCGTGCGGGGATGCCATTGCCCGCAAGGGATGAGCCCTACTTTCGTGGACGCACAATAGCAATGGGTTGGTCCATGTCTGATCGCCTTTACTTGCTACCAGATCGCGAGGATTTTAATGGAACCCAAGACGCCCCTCAGCCTGATCGCTGCACCTTTCGCCAAGCGGAGGGGCAAAATGACGATCTTCCCGTTAATTGTGTCGATCCGCTGGCTGCCGTTGCGTTTTGTTGGTGGGATGGCAAGCACACCGCAACGCTCGCGGCTTGGCAATTCGTTGCGACGGACGGCGCCTTGAATCGCCTGTATCACTACACACCTGAAGAGTTAGAGAATCCTTGCGCGCGAGGCGACGTCTTGCGCACCACTCGGTGTCCGCGCACTTCTCAAATTCTTGAACCCATTGATGCATTTCCGATGGGTGCAAGCCTTGATCCGTCCGGGATTTATGGACTTAGAGGAGGAGTTCGAGAGTGGGCGATTGGGCACGTCGGCGCAAACTGCATGGCAGGCGGCTCGTCACCCGTTGACGGCGATAATTCTGGCGGAGGCGGCGTTGGTCCAAGTGCATACGATTCGGATCGCGCTTTTCAAGCGATGAACAATGTCAGCAGCCTTGAAGGCAGTGCTTACAACCGTGATCGCCGCATGGGCATCCGATGTATGCGTTGGATACCCGAGCCACGGTGATGCGAAGAGCGCTCACACGAACGGACACCGACTGCGACGATGATTTCTTCGCAGTGTCACCGGGATCCACCATTCTCGTGATTGCCTGCAATTCACGCGTCGAATCGTACTCTGCACCAAACACCGTGTGTCCAAATATCGAAGGATCAAGGTCGGGTCGTCGCGGCGGTGACGTGAGCGTTCGCGCCGGTGCACTTGCGGGTGAACCCAGAATCTTATGTCCGGGTCGAGCGTCGTGGTTTGTCGATTGGGGCGGGCTTAATCCGATCCAAGATCTCTCGCGACTCTTTCACTGCTTTCCGTACAATCCG
>JANNCG010000389.1:0-7420 GCA_031386385.1 Myxococcales bacterium | reverse complement strand
CAGCGGATCGACTCGCGCGGTAGAGCGCTCGGATGCTCTTCGCTCTCGATCTCATCGCGGTTGTCGCAGCGCTCTTGTATGCCGGGGGGCTCGGGGCACTTGGAGCGATCGTCGCTCCTGCGGTGTTTCGGTCAGGGTCGGAGGGAGCCGGCTCAGTGATGACGAAGATTTTTCTGCGGTTTGACCGCGTCGCGATGGTTCTGGTGTTTGCCGTTCTGACCTGCGAATTGCTGCGGATCGTCTTAACCGCCGAGTCGCTTCGTGGCCGCTGGACGCTCCGTGCATGGGCGCGCCCACTGGTGATAGCGCTCTTTGCGCTCTCCGTCGGCGTGCAATCGGGATATCTCTCGCCGCAGATTGCGCAGATGTATGAGCAAGGGATCAGTCCTCGTCATCCGCAGTTTGGTCAGCGTTTTACCTCAGTTCATAAGACCAGCAGTGCGGTTGGAAAAGCCTCTGTCGTAGGGGCGCTCATGCTCGCAGGCTTGGTTCTAAGCGAGCGTGCCAAGAGCGAGTTGACCGCGAAAAAAAAGCCCCAAACTGATATTGACGGTTCTGCAACAACCGCGTAGGTTCGCGCCGTCGTGGTCGCGCTCAGAACGTATTCATACATCGATCAATTGCAGCCTCAACTCGTTGGCTTTTTGCAGACCGTCTGTGCAGGCTTTCAGCCGCTTGACGGTATGGCAGCCCTCTTTGTCGAGATTGCTCCAGGGATTGCGATCAATTCGCTCACCGACGCTGCACTCAAACACGCAGATGTGCTCCCGGGCATGCAAGTGGTTGAGCGAGCCTATGGGCTCTTAGAGTTGCATGCTTTTGATCAAGGTTCGGTGCTCGCTGCGGGAGAGGCCATCCTGGCGAAGGCGGGACTTCGGGTTGAAGACCGTATGGCGCCGAAGATCATCTCGCGCGAGATCATCAACGGGATCGACGGACACCAGTCGATGATGATCAACAAGATGCGTCATGGCGATATGATTCGACAGGGCGAGACGCTGTACGTTCTCGAAATTCTGCCCGCTGGATACGCCGCACTTGCGGCAAACGAGGCTGAAAAAGCAGCGGACATTCGCTTGCTTGAGGTGGTCACCTTCGGCGCATTTGGTCGGCTTTATCTCGGTGGAACCGAAGAGCAAATCGCGCAAGCTGCCATGGCTGCGGAGCGCGTCCTTGCGTCGATCAAGGGTCGCAGCGAATAAGTTTTCGCACTCCGCTCGCCGCCGATCTGGGTTTGGCTGAGAAAAAATCGCGTTGAAGGGCTTTTCGACTTCGACAAAACAACGGTACAATCACGGTTCTCTTCGGTAGACAGAGCGCTCTGTCGAAAAGAATCAAACAAATCACCACTTACAAACCACTCTGACTCATCTTTTTTTGGAGGATCTCAAATGCGTACAAAATTGACCGCCGTTGCGACTGTTGTAGCGGCCTTCGGCTTAATTCACTGCGGACCGCCGGGCGGCCAAGATGCCGGCGACACAGGCGTTGCTGTTATTGACGGTGGCGGCACTGGCTCCGATGCCCGCGTTGACAGCGGCATTTCGCCTTCGCGCGCTGGGTTGGCCTGCAACGATGACACCATGTGCGGCACACTCACCTGCGACACCAGCGTTGCGATGGGTATCTGCACTGGTATGTGCAACAACGGCTCTGCAGCGAGCGAAGCTGCACAGTGTGGCGGCTCAGGTTCGACCTGCGTCTCCATCGGCGACGAGCCACAGTCGACAACGCTCTGCACCAAGAGCTGTCGCGCCACCGCAACGAGCGGCTGCCGCCCTGGCTATGTGTGCACCGGATTCTGGTACACACACGCTGGTGCAATGCCAGACGCACCAGGTTGTATGCCTCAGTGCAGCGCCAATTCGCACTGCAACGCGGGCGAGACTTGCAACGTTCGCACGGGCCAGTGCGGGATGATGGGATCGGATCCAACGAAGCTCGCAGACGGTCAAGCATGTACACCCGCAGCGATGGGACAGCCCAGCCCCTGCCGTGGCATTTGCTTCACGGTTAGCAGCACCGATCGTACCCGTGGTGTCTGCGGATCGTTTATCGATCTGAGCACCGTGATGGAATGCCCCGATGACCCCATGAACGTGCAGCCCCTCGGCCGCATGGGCGCAGACAACAAGGGTCTGTGCATCTTCCGCGGCTGCTCAGCAACCAATTGCTGTCCAGGCGGCATGACCTGTCAGGGCGCAGCCGGCGCAGCTGATGGTACATGCAGCCCCGTCCGCGACCCAATGGCGACTGTCATTGCTTGCGGCGCGGGTCCAGACGCAGGCGCTGATAGCGGCGTCCGTGCGGACAGCGGCGTGATCGTCGACAGCGGCATGGTCGCTGACGTACCGAACGGCTGATTTTTCAGCGAGCGATTCGCGGCGGACCGCGGGTTATAGCCGAGCTAGGTGATAGAGTTTTTATGCTCCGCCTGCTCGGCTTTTTTCATTTTGGATTGAGCGGGTGGGTGGTTCGTTTGTCGTTGAGTTTGTGGAGAAACCTGGATTTCATCCTCCCGCCAACGACCTGAATGTTCGGTGAATTGAGGGCTGACAGAGCTTCGTGATCCAAGTACAACTTTGAGTCTATGCGGTTCCGTTCGAAGAAACCAAGTTGGCTGACATTTGCTGCAATCGCGCTGTTTGTTGCGCATTGTGCGCCACCCGAGATGGGCGCGGATCGGCCCGATCCGTTGGCTGACAACGGGCGCGATGTTCCGACGGCTCGTCCAGACATTCCAACGATCGATGTGGTTGAGCGCGATACGTTCGTCGCGGGCACCGGCTCCGACGCGATCGCTGACACTGGCGTATCGCCTTCCCGTGCGGGTCTGGCGTGCAACGATGACACGATGTGTGGGATCCTCAGTTGCGACACAAGCGTTGTGATGGGACGCTGCTCTGGCATGTGCAACAACGGGTCTGCAGCGAGCGAAGCGACTCAGTGCGGCGGCGCGGGCACGACCTGCGTGTCCTTCGGCGACGAGCCTCAGTCGACGACGCTTTGCACCAACCGCTGTCGCGCAACCGCGATGAGCGGCTGCCGTCCGGGGTATGTGTGCACCGGCTTCTGGTACACACATGCTGGCGCAATGCCAGACGCACCAGGTTGTATGCCTCAGTGCAGCGCGGATTCGCACTGTAAGGCGGGCGAGCGATGCAACGTCCGTACTGGTGCTTGTGGCGCGATGGGCTCTGACCCAACGAAGCTCGATGACGGACAGGCGTGCACGGTCCCGGCGATGGGCCAGCCCAGCCCGTGCCGCGGAATGTGCTTCACGATTAGTAGCGCCGATCGCACCCGTGGGCTCTGTGCTTCTTTCATCGATCTCAGCACTGCGATGGAGTGTCCTGATGACCCAATGAACGTGCAGCCCATTGGTCGGGCAGGCGCCGACAACAAGGGATTGTGTATCTTCCGTAATTGCTCGGCAACGAACTGCTGCCCAGGCGGCATGACCTGCGAAGGAGTGGTTGGCGCAGTGGAAGGGCGCTGCACGCCCGTCCGCGACCCAATGGCAGCCGTGATTGCCTGCAGTGCACGCGCTGATAGCGGTGTGGCTGCCGACGTTCCGAACGGGTGATTTTCAGGGAGAAATCGCGGAAGCCCACGTCTGAGCTGAGCCGTGTACACGAGTTTATTCTCGACGCCCGCTCGGGTTTTCTCATGTTAGACTCATTCGTCGAGGGCTCTGTGGGAGTTGAGTTTGTGAGGAAACCTGGATTTCATCCTCCCTCCGCAGGAGGTAATTCTTCGGCTTTTTGAGGGCTGACAGAGCTTCGTGATCCAAGTACACTTTTAGTTCTATGAGGTCCCAGTTGATGAAATCACGTTGGCTTACGTTTGCTGCGGTTGCTGTGCTCGTTGTTCATTGTGGTCCACCCGAAGCGGGCGTGGACAGGCCCGATCCGTTGGGCGACAACGGACGCGATGTCCCGACGGCTCGTCCTGACAACCCAACGGTTGATGTGGTCGAGCGGGATATGCCGACGGTGGACGTCCGCATAATGCGGGATATTCCTGATCTCGATATCCCAGACTTCGACGCAACTGTGCAGCCATTCGATATGCCAACCGTGGATATGCCAACGGCTGATCGACCCAACGCTGACTCTGCTGCAGTTGACGCTCAGGGGATGGATGCAGCCGTGGACGCGCCTCCAGTGGATGTCGTGGCACGAGACGTCCGCGTGCAGCCTGGGAGTCAGCCTGCGGGCGCAGAGTGTATTGATAACTCGGACTGCCGGATGGGCCTTGGATGCGACACCAGCGTACGCAACGGCTTTTGCACCGCGCGATGCATGAACGGAAATGCCATCGCCGAGCAAGCCGCTTGCGGCGGCGCCGGGAGTACTTGTGTGACCAATGGTGATCCTCCTGCGGCGAACTCGTTTTGTGGTCAAGTGTGTATCCCAGGACCAGGACCCGGCTGCCGTGAGGGACAAGTTTGCACTGGGTTCTGGGTGAGCCATGCGGGTGGACGGCCAGACTCACCAGCTTGTGTCCCATTCTGTCAGCGAGACCTGGAGTGCCCTGCGGGAGAGGTATGTCAGACACGTCTCGGCGATTGTGGGATGGACCGGGTCAACCCCATGCTCTTAGCTGACGGACAGCCGTGTATGCGACCCGCAATGGGCGCGGCATCACCGTGCCGCGGTGTCTGTTTTAACGTGCTTAATGGCTCACCGATTGGTGTCTGCGGCTCGCTTATCGATCTCGCCATCCGACCTGATTGTCCGGACGGTCCCGCAACTCCTCCTCTCAGCGTAATGAACGATAACCTTGCATATTGTGTGTTTCGTCGCTGTGGCGGGATGAACGGTTGCTGCCCTGCAGGCCTTGTCTGCGAAGGAAACGGCGCCGGGGCAATGACTGGATTTTGCACCGCAGACGACCCGATGGTAGCGAACATCCCCTGCCCCTAAGACTCGTGCGTTTGTTAACGCGGGCTCACAAATAGCCCATCAATCGCTAGGGAGTGGTGTGGGTACGCGAATTGCTGCACTCTCTGGTGATGAATTCAAATAAATCTTGGAGATCCGTGCAGGCCCTGGCTGCGCGTCAACTGTTCGCTTCGCTCAGCTTGACGCTAGCGATGTCTGGCGCTGGATGCAGCGGACCGAGTGGTGGAATGGATGTCCCACTGGGGATGTCCGACGCGCTTGTGTTTCCTGAAGTGTCGATCGATGTGCCAGGGACTCGATTGTACTTTCAACGGTGCCGCGAAAATGCGGACTGCCCTGGGGTCGCGCCGAACGGCGCTAGAGAGATTTGTGACAGGAGTTTTCCTGGCGGAATGTGTCGCGTGGTATCCTGCGCAGACAACGCTCCATGTGGCCCGCTCGGAGTCTGTGCTCGCCAGCGTGGTTGTTTGCCACGATGCGATTTGAACAGCGACCTGTGCACTGCGTACAGTGGGCTCTGTCTGAGCTTCAACCTCCCCGCCGCTGAAAACGCAGCGTGCTTCTCCGTGTGTGATCCAGCAGTTCCGGGCGAGCCTGCAGACTCTCGGATTCCGGTTGAGATGGGTCCCAGACGCTGTCGCGGTGGACTCCGGTGCGATCCGTATCAAAACCGCTGTCTTGAGATGCCGCGAACCACAGGCGTTGAGAACGGCTCACCGTGTCGCGCGGACTCACAGTGCCGCTCCGACCGGTGTATTCCCGAAGTTGACTCGCAGTTCGGCCCGCGACTTACCGGCTTTTTGGGAGGATATTGCATCTCAGAGGCACCCCTTCCCACCGAGGCTGTGTTTCAAGCAGCGCGAGGCAGCGCGCTTCCAACAAGCACTTGTCCGCCCAACAGCGCGATCCTTCCGCCGACCGATGCGATGCAGTCGCCAGGGAGCGCTGCACGATGCCTGCGCGCTTGCATGACGGATGTGGACTGCCGCGGCGGTTATCGCTGCGAACAGCCCACAGACATGATGGGCGCCCCACTTTATACCAACGGTGCCTGTGTTCCGCTTGATTGCTCGCGCCCGAATGCGCAGTGCCCTGCAGGAACGATGTGCGTCGCCAGCGCTGCGGCGGATGCAGGGGTGTTGTTTACGGGCAGTCGATGCCTTGGCCAGCCGAGCGACGGTGGCCTTGCGGACGCGGCGGTGGATGCGAGTGTCGTTGACGGCGCGATGCCACAAGATGCCGCGGTTGATGCGGGAACCGACGCTGCTGACGCATCGGACGCGATGATGAACCAGTAGGTTAGTTGTGTCGATCGGGGGTTATCGGGCATCCGCCGTTGAAGCGTCTGTGATCGGGACAATGGGTCCGCTTGAGCCACACGCGCGGGCGCAGTCATCGACCTCGCGACACGTTGACGCCACCACGTAGCAAGCGGTCACACGCGCGAAGGCACTTCGCTCAACCGTTGTTTGCCAGGCCCGATAGGCGCCAGGGCAGTCCACGATGGGGCAGTTGATGGCGCTCAATCTCGCGCAGACTGCCTCCGGTGTTTGAGCAATGGCTGTGGGGGCTCCCCGGCAGACTGGCGCTGAGGTGTCGGCACAACTGATCAAAAGACCCCCCGCGCAAAACAGGGTGATGATCCGATTGATTGGATGGGCCATCAGTTCAGTCCTGCGGCAAAGCCGAGACCTGCTTGAAAGTCGTTGGTCACCGCGAAGGCGCCATCGGACAGAAGGTTCCACCGGCGATCGTACCGGACGTTGATAAACAACTTTGAGAGTATATTAGTGTCGCGGCGGTGATCCTGCGGACCGAGAAAAAGCTGACCAAATACACGCACGAGTGTTCCGTCGAGAGAGAATAAATCCTCGATCCCACTGAAGTTGCGTCGGACGAACTGCGCGCCGGCGGTCAGCTGGTCGACTTGAAACGGACCGACGCCGAACAACAGCGTGGCGTCCGCCGGCAGTTGAGAATCTTCGAAGTAAAAGGTCACGGGCATCGGCGTCCAACGTGTGCTCGAGAGGGGAATTGGAACTTGGATACTCGCGGACACCCGAAATCCATGGGCTCGGCCCGCCGCACGCGACAGAGCATACTGCAGCTTCGTTGTCGTCAGTGCCGCGTCACGGAGCATTGTCTGCGTCACGCCAGTAAGCGCGAACTGCTGTGAGTTCACTGAGTAGTTCGCATCGAAATAACCTGGAACAAATCGATTGCCGATGTTGCGATAGTCACCACCGATACGAATATCCCAGCCCTGCTCTTTGTTCAGCGCAACAAACCTGAAGGCACTGTTGACCATGTCCATGTCGTCCATGCCGACGAAGCGAACGTAGTCAACTGCCCCATAAAGGCCGTACTTCCAGCTCGAAGGCTGCTCGCTCTGACCAAAGAGATAATAGTAATGAATGTCCGCGGCGACCGCTCCAATCGCACGTCCGTTGTACTGCAGGTTCGCTTGCGAATCGACAATGGGGCGGCCGAGCGCGGTCTGCAATGTGAGTGGT
>JANNCG010000383.1:0-2346 GCA_031386385.1 Myxococcales bacterium | reverse complement strand
CCGGCTCGGACCCGGCGATCGCTCTTAGGGCAACGAGAGCAAAACCTCCACACAGACATAAGGCAATCAAACCACTCCGCGAACTGTACATCGTCAAAGAGTACCGCTGATTCTACGCACCTGAAAAGCAGTGGACTGTCGAACCAGAGCGAATTTGAGAGAAAAACCGTCCTTGACGACAGCCCTTCGCTCACCGCAAAGTGCGCGCGCGATGAAGACAAAACCCTCTGCGTATTCAAATATAACGGGCGCTGGATGGCTATTTCCGCTCTGCGCGTTTGCGCTGGCGAGCGCCGGTTGTAGGCCCACTGACACGACCAACAGCGGCGGTGCGGGCACGAGCTCTGGTAGCACCACCATGACGGCCGATAGCGCTGCGGAGAGCGTTGATGCCTCGCTGGCCGCCAACGCTTCTCCGTGGGATCAACTGACGGACAACGATCTGCGCCGGATTCTCCGCGAGCACGCGGTCGCCAAGCTTCACGAGTACGCACCCACACTCGACGTCACGCGTCTGGCAGACTACGCCGCCAATCCGCAATCGGCGCCTGAATTATCGGGCAAGGCCGTAGATGAGCTCATTCACCTCGCGCAGGTTGAGCTCACTGGGGGGCGTCCTGAGCAGGCGGCGCAGTGGATCCAGCTCGCGCGTGCTCGAGCACGCAATCGCAACAGCGCCTTTGTCGCGAACACCATTTTGGCAGAGGCCACTCGGCTTCGAGCGGGAAGTGACGAGGCGCTTCAAGAGCGTGCGATCAAAGATCTCTTTTTAACTATGCCGATGGTGCGGTTTCAGTCGGCGACTGTTCCGTATCAGTTGTATCAAAACCGGGCGCAACTTGACGCGCGACTCGGGACGATTCATCGCTCAATGGTGTCCGCTGAGACTGCCTCTGCGGCGCTCCAAACAGGGGGTGTATTGGGCTCGATGCTCAACGGACGGCCTGTGTATCTGCGCGCGATCGACGCGGCGAGGCACGAGTTTGAGTCCCGACCTGCGCGGGCTGCGTATCGGTTTTCGACCGTAGATTTGACGACGAATCGCGCAGCGCACCCCGTTGATATCGCGGTGTGGGACACCGGGACGAGCCTCAACGCTGTAGCTGCCTCCCTTGTAGCGCCCGCCGCCGGCGCGGCGACGGATAACTTTGGTGCGCCGATTCCACGGACACCCATTCCCGCGCTGCCTCTTCGGGGCGTCGTCTCAGATCCCGAGGCCTCACAACGCGCGCTCACTTACGATCCCGGGCAGGACACCATCACTCGGTATGCTGGCTATCTTCGAGGCGTGATGGATCTGCGTGCCGGTCTCGCGAGCACGCCCGCAGCGCAACAGGTGTTGACCCTCGTGCGCGCTATCACGACGCCCGAGCAGCAAGAAGAGCTCGACACGCGCCTCGACGCTGTCGGCGAGTGGGCCCACGGGACCCACGTCGGCGGAATCATGACCGCAGGCCTTCCGCAAGCGCAAATGCATGTGTTTCGCAGCGCATGGGCCGGCGAGAGCCGAGTGTACCATCATCGCGGGCCCACCGACGAAGAGCTTGCGCTCGAAGAGGCCAACGTCACCGAGATCATCGCGTACATTAACGCGCACCACGTGAAGGTCGTCAACGCGTCGCTGGGGTTCACGATTGAGTACCTCGAGGACGAGCTTCGCCATGAGACCACTCGTTATCACAACGACGAAGAGGTCCATGCTCGCGCATTGGCGGTCCAAGCGCGTCGCCGAGCCAACTGGCTTCGGGCGTTTACCAGCGCACCGCAGACGTTGTTTGTGGTCGCTGCGGGCAACAGCAATCAGGACATCGTCGAGTACGGCGAGATCCCTGGAGCGATCACCGAGGCGACGAATTTACTGGTTGTTGGTGCAGTCGATCGATTCGGCGATTGGGCGCTGTTTACCAACAGCAACCCCGGGCGCGTGCGCGTGTTTGACCATGGTGTCGAGGTGGACAGCGTGATTCCAAATGGTCAGAGAGTGCCGCTGAGCGGGACAAGCATGGCGAGCCCCAACGTCGCGAATCTCGCTGCGAAGCTGTTTGCGACCAGCCCGGCTCTCACGCCACAACGCGTGATCGAGATCATCGAACAGTCCGGAGATCCCATTGCAGCTCCGTTCAACGGACGAATCGCAAATGAAGCGCGGGCGATCGCGTTGATCGCCTTGGCGCGCCCTGGTGCACGACGGACTCCCACTACGAGGTAAGAGCCTTGGCGGTGGGAAGTTAGCGTTCGACGAGCACGTCCCTCAGTGGCTTGCGCTGGATGGTCGGGACGGTGCAGCCATCGACGGGGAGGCCTACGGGGATCAACAAGTACACGCGTTCGTGCGCTGGACGATCA
>JANNCG010000341.1:0-2128 GCA_031386385.1 Myxococcales bacterium | reverse complement strand
CCACTACATCGCGCAGGCCACTGCATCCAAAGACGAGAAGGGTCGCTTGACCGATCTGCTCGTGGATGCTCGGTATGACGGTGAGTACAAGCTCATCACGCCTGATCAGTGCACGCTCATGGACATCTCGCCGTTTCAGTTGGTGTCCGTTGCAGCCGCGCTCATTCCGTTCTTGGAGCACGACGATGCAAACCGCGCGCTCATGGGCGCGAACATGCAGAGGCAGGCTGTTCCGTTGGTGCGCTCAGAGGCACCGTTGGTAGGGACGGGTCTTGAAGCCCAGGTAGCTCGCGACTCCGGCGTTTGTGCGATCGCTCGCCGTCGTGGTGTCGTTGAGACCGCAGACGCATCACGTATCGTGATTCGTGCAGAGGGCAAGCGTGGTGATGAGCCAGATATCTACAATCTGACCAAGTATCAGCGCAGCAACCAAAACACCTGCTGGAATCAAAAGCCCATCATTAAAGCCGGCGAAATTGTCGAAGTCGGAGACGTCCTCGCGGACGGTCCTGCGACAGACACCGGTGACTTGGCGTTGGGCCAAAACATCCTCGTGGCGTTTATGCCCTGGGGCGGATACAACTTTGAAGACTCGATTTTGGTGAGCGAGAAGATCGTCGCCAACGACATCTTCACGAGCATTCACATTGAAGAGTTTGAGTGCGTTGCGCGCGAGACCAAGCTGGGTCGCGAAGAGATCACCCGAGATATTCCAAACGTCGGTGAAGAAGCCCTCAAGGACTTGGACGAAGCGGGTATCGTACGTATCGGCGCAGAGGTGAAACCAGGAGACATTCTGGTCGGTAAGATCACCCCGAAGGCCGAGACCCCACAGTCGCCCGAAGAGAAATTGCTCCGTGCAATCTTCGGCGAAAAAGCAGGCGATGTGCGAGACACGTCACTGCGAGTTCCGCCCGGAGTGGGCGGCGTTGTGATCAACGCGCGTGTGTTTGCTCGACGCCAAGAGCAAAAAGATGACCGCGCTAAAGAGATCGAAGATTTTGAGCGCGCGAAGCTTGAGAAAGATCGTGACGACGAAGCGAAGATCGTTCGCGACAGCTATCTGTCCCGCATTCGTCGCTTCTTGCTCAACAAGACCACCGCAGGCAAGCTCGAAGACACCAACGGTAAAGTTCTGCTCGCGAAGGGCACCAAGATCAGCGAAGAGGTCCTTGATGGACTTCCCCGTAAGTTTTGGGAGAACGTTCCGCTGTCGGGTGATGAGAGCAAGACGCTCAAAGAGGCGTTCGAAGAGCTTGATGAGCGCATCGCCGTCATTGAGAAAGAGTGCGCTGAAAAAGTTGAGCGCGTCTCAAAGGGTGATGAACTTCCTCCGGGCGTGATCAAGATGGTGAAGGTCTACATCGCCATCAAGCGCAAGCTTCAGGTCGGAGACAAGATGGCTGGCCGTCACGGAAACAAAGGCGTGGTCTCACGCATTATGCCCGAATTAGACAAGCCCTTTTTGCACACCGGCGAGCCGGTGCAAATCGAGCTCAATCCGCTGGGTGTTCCCTCTCGTATGAACGTGGGCCAAGTGCTCGAGACGCACCTCGGTTGGGCTGCCCGTGAACTGGGAATCCAGCTCGGAATGCTGGTCGAGACAGGCGCTCCACCCGAGGCCATCAAGAAGTTGGCGTCGTCGATCTTCAAGGACAAAGAGACCAAGAAGCTCATCGACTCGCTCGACGCAGAGGGCATTCGCGAGTTCGCTCGCAAGCTCCGCCACGGCGTGTTCACCGCTTCTCCTGTGTTTGACGGCACGCCAGAGTCAGACATCAAGAAGTATCTCGAGCTCGCGGGCCTCCCGCTTAACGGACAGACCGTGTTGTTCGATGGCCGCTCAGGCGAGCCGTTCGAGCAAGATGTCACCGTGGGCGTGATGTACATCCTGAAGCTCCACCACTTGGTCGACGACAAGATTCACGCTCGTTCGATCGGACCGTACTCACTTGTTACGCAGCAACCGCTTGGCGGAAAAGCCCAGTTCGGTGGTCAGCGTCTCGGTGAGATGGAAGTTTGGGCAATGGAAGCATACGGCGCCGCGTATGCACTCCAAGAGTTTTTGACCGTAAAGAGCGACGACGTTCAAGGTCGTACACGCATGTATGAGGCGATCGTTAAGGGT
>JANNCG010000338.1:0-7274 GCA_031386385.1 Myxococcales bacterium | reverse complement strand
GTCCAGGTGTTCTCGGCTTCGTATACAGCGCCCATACCCCCAACGCCCAGCAAGCGCAGGAGCTTGTATTTTTCTTGCAGCGTGGTCCCAACCCGCTCGAGGGCGATGGACGTGGCGATGTCAACGGGTGCCGAAGTCATGATTACCGGCAGAAGTCTGACAGAAAATTTCGATGATTTCTAACGAACGACAGAGAAAGTGCAAAATTTCTCGGTTCGCAAAGGATGTCCGCTATGGTTCGGTCTGTCATGAGCGCTGAGCACGATGGTTTTGCCGAAGCAAAACAGAGGATTGGAGCCACCTTAGGTGAAAAATTTGTGCTCAAACGCGTGCTCGGCGTCGGGGGTATGGGCGCTGTATACGAAGCCGAGAACACCTGGACGGGTCGGCATGTGGCGGTGAAGGTGTTGCAGCACGAAATGTCAGCTAATAGTGAGGCGATTCGCCGGTTTCAGCAAGAAGCGCGGGCTTCGACAAAGATCAATCATCCAAACATTATAGAAGTTTTAGACATTTGCCGCGAGCCCGATGGGACGTTTTTTATCGTCAGCGAGCTGCTCAACGGCGAGAGCCTCGAAGACCGATTGCAACGCGAGAGGAGCTTGTCGCCCGTTGATGCAATGCAAGTGATTCTCCCCTGTGGTGGAGCGCTTGCGCGCGCGCATCAGTATGGTGTGATTCACCGCGACATCAAGCCGGATAACCTGTTTTTGCATCGCGACATTGGACAAAACTTGCACCCCAAGGTGATTGATTTTGGCATCTCAAAGATCTTTGGAGATGCAGGAGTGCGAGCAAAAACACAAACTGGAATGATATTTGGCACCATCGAGTACATGTCCCCTGAGCAGGCACGCGGAGACAAAAATATTGGACCCCAGACAGACATTTGGTCGTTGGCGGTGGTGCTGTATCGGGCGCTCTCTGGGCGGTTGCCATACAACGCGAACAACGTAAACATGTTGTTGGTCGAAATTGCCACTCAGCGACCCGTGCCGTTGCTGGTGGCGGCGCCGCGGGTTCCGGCGTCGCTGGCTGCGATCATTGATCGGGCGCTTGAGCCTGACCTTCGCGAACGCTACCTTCGCATGGAGCACTTTTTGAGCGCCTTAATGACCTGGTTTGAGCAAAACGATCAGCTCGCGAAACTGCGCGAGCGTCTCGCCGATTCGTGGCCCAAATTGCACGAACAAATCGCTGCCGAAGCGGACGTTGAGTTTGCCTCGAAGACCGTCTCGCTGGATCCGGCTGAATGGACCGAGATCACTGAGGTGGCATTGACGGGTGCGACGACTGCCATGGTTCTCCCGTCGTTGCCTCTCGACTCTCCGCCTGCCACGCCCCCAGTGAGCGTCGGGACGTTTTCTGAAGAACACCACGTGATGGATCATTGGCCCACAAAGCCCATTGAAATTTACAAGACCCCAGTATCCAGGGTGAGTCCACAAAAGACTGAAAATCCTGCGTCCGCGACTCAGCCGCGTGCGTCGCGCTTGGTGCTGATCTTTGCAGGCGTTGGGATCCTGGCGCTTCTCGGTGCGATCGCCTTCGCTGTAGGGACAATGCTTAGCCGCTGAAGATGTTACCGCAGCGCAGCGCTCAAAGTCTGCGCGGCCACCGCCCGGGGGACACCGATCCCAACAACGACGGTGTTTCTTCGGCGTGCGACAAAGGCGATGTTGTCATTGGTTCCCATGGTGATGGCGACCGTTGCGCCGCGCACCGAGGTCAGAGGCATCCGGGTGTACCGCCGACGAATAGCCTCCACGGCTCCGCGCTCGAGTTGATGCGCTTCAACGTCACGAGGAGAAGGATCGGCGACGATCTTCCATAAACCAATGGTGTGCTGCAACCTTTGTTGCGGTGAAGCGTTGCGCAGGGTGAGCAGCATCGCGTGGTCGCCACCCCATCCCTCGGCGGCCTCATCGGCGAGTCCGTGATCAATCCATGTGCGCAGCCACAACCGCACGCCAAGCTCACCCATAGTCTCTTCATACGCAAGCTCGTGCGTTGCCGCGAGCGCCGGAGCGATATCGACGGTGACCTCCATGGGCGCTTCTCGTTGCGCGAGTTTTTCTGGGTGAAATACCTGCTCACTCGAAGTTGGAGGAGTCGCGAGTAGGCTGTTGATCGCGCCCCATCCGCCGGATGAGTACGCGCTCACACACAGCTCGAGCCCGTATCGATACGGAAACAACATGGTCTCTCGAAGCACCAACGGAGCCTCTGCCATCCGTCGTGTCTGCGGGCGACGATCCATCGCGTTCATCAGCACCCGCGCAGCGACATCGAGCCTATCGTTGGGCGTCACGGTCGCGAGCATTGCGAGTGTGGCGTCTCCTTCGACTACGGCCATCGCGGCGATTTGTGCGTCACCGCGAAGTCGCTCGTGGTGTACAAACCGGCCGATTTGAAAGTGCTGGTCTTGCAGCGCGTGAGTGAGCTCATGGGCGAGAGTGGGCACCTGCTCTTCAGCGCTCAACCACGAGGCCACAATCAGCTGTCTTCGCGTGGGGTCATAAAACCCAGCAACTTGCTCTTCGAGGAGCTCAAACGTGGTCGTGACATAATCACGTGGGTCTGCCCAAAGCCCGATCGCTCGGTTGAGGGCGCCCTCCCGAGCCAATTCGTCGTCGTGGTACTCTTCTGCGACGCGTGTCCTCAGCCGCTGCAGGATCTCTTCGCGTGATAAAACACCGGTGATCATTGGTTCGCGCTGACGCAACCCCCGAAGCTGGACCATCCGCTGGGTGACCTCGTTGACGGTTCGAAGCAAGGGGCTGCTGCTCTGCTCATGACCATCGCTAGGGTCGTTTGGTTGATCTGCGATCAGCGCGATGGCATCGCGAGCGTGGGTGGGCACGTCAATCGTCGGATAGCCCACAGTGCCGAGTTGAACCCGCGGCGCACATGCGTGTGGGGTCACACACAGCGCGATGGCTATGCCCGCCTGAAAACGAGCGACAAACTGCTGGATCATTCGACAAACGAATGTAGCGCAAGTACTTGTTGCACTAGCGTACTATTATCCCTGACATCAACAATGCTTCAACGACTTCGCAGTGCGTGGGGTTCTTTGTGGAACTCCCGGTTCATCTATCCCCTTGTCGCGGCCCTCTCGGCGTTTAGTATCTTCGTTGTGATGCCCTTGATCCAAGCGCGACCAAGAGCGGCCCCAGCGCTGAATTTGCCCGTGATTCACAACAACGGTGTTGCGGGACCCGAGATGATGGGGCTGGCGGAGCATCGTGGCAAAGTTGTGTTGTTGGACTTTTGGGCGACCTGGTGTGGACCCTGTCGGGCGCTGTCTCCAACCCTTCGCGAGCTTGGACACCGTTATGCCGGACGTGGGCTTGTGGTGATCGGCGTCAACGTGGACGAAGATGGCCCTTCGCATGTCCCGATGTTTACCAGAGCGCTGCAGTTGGACTATCCACAGCTGGCGGCACAGCCTTCAACTCAGCGGGACTGGGAAGTACGGTTTTTGCCAACGACAGTGCTCATTGATCGCGCGGGGATGATTCGCCGCGTGAGCACAGGCAACGAGAGCGAAGCGTCTCTCGCGGCCGAGATCGAGAAATATCTGTAAAATTTCAGCTAAAAATGAAGAACATCTCATGACAACATTCGACGTAAAAATAGTGGGTGGCACTCTCATCGATGGCACCGGCGGAGCACCTCGCGTAAGCAACCTCGGCATTCGCGCCGGAAAAATTGTAGAAATTGGACCCTGCGAAGGCGATGCCGAGAGCACCATCGACGCGACCGGCGCGCTGGTGACGCCTGGATTTATCGATCTGCACTGTCACTACGATGGACAGGTGAGCTGGGATCCGGACTTGGTTCCGACGGTGTTGCATGGGGTGACCACGTGCGTGATGGGCAACTGTGGTGTCGGGTTTGCGCCTGTTCGCGCCGCAGATCGTGCTCGCTTAATCGAGCTGATGGAAGGCGTCGAAGACATCCCCGGCTCCGCACTCTCTGAGGGAATTAACTGGAAATGGGAGTCCTTTCGCGAATACCTCGACGCGATTGATGTCCCCCACGCCCTCGACGTCGCAGCCCAAGCCACTCACGACCCCCTTCGTGTGTATGTGATGGGAGATCGCGCGGTCGCCGGTGAGGTCGCCACAGATGAGGACATCGCCCAAATGCGCGCGCATCTTCACGACGCTCTCAAAGCAGGCGCGATTGGATTTAGCACCGGTCGGTCGGACAACCACAAATCAGTCCGCGGCGAAAACACCCCCGCGGCCGAAGCTCACGAGCGCGAGCTCTGTGGGATCATGAAGGCCTTTGAGGGCCTGTCCCATGGCGTGGTGCAAGCGGTTAGCGACTTCGACATGGCCGCTGGAAGCCAGCATTTTGACCGAGAATACTCGCTGCTTGAGTCGATGGCGAAGAGCGCCAATCGTCCTTTTTCGATCTCACTCGCGCAGCGCGACATGGACTCTGAGCAGTGGAAGCGCATCATGGCCCGGGCCGAGCAGTCCCACGCAAACGGGATTGATTTTCGTCTTCAAGTCGCCCCGCGGCCTATTGGTGTGATCATTGGGCTTGAGTGTTCGCTGCACCCGTTTATGGGGTTTCCGAGCTACAAAGCGATCGCGCACTTACCATTGCCTGAGCGCGTCGCCGTGATGCGAGATCCTGCGTTTCGTGCAAAAATCCTCGCTGAAAAGAGCGACAAGCTCGCGGGAGACGGCAGCCCGATTCCGCCTTTGGCAGACAAGTTTATCGAGTCCATTGAGTTTGCGACGATGCGATTGTTTCCGCTTGAAGCAGAGCAGCCCAACTACCTACCGCCGCGCTCAGCCTGTATTTATGCGCGCGCGCTAGCAGAAAATCGTCCGCCCCTTGAGGTCTTGTACGACGTCTTGATCGAAGAAAACGGCGAGCGGCTGATCTATCTTCCCATCTACAACTACACCGATTTTAACGACGAAGCCATTCACACGATGCTCACACATCCCCAGGCATTACCCGGGTTGAGTGACGGTGGAGCGCATGTCGGGACCATTTGCGACGCGAGCTTTCCAAGCTTCTTGCTGTCGTACTGGGGCCGTGATCGCGTGGCCGGCAAGCTCCCGCTTGAGCGCATTGTGCAAATGCTCTCGCAGGACGGAGCTAAGTACTTGGGCCTCACAGACCGCGGAACCCTCGCGGTCGGAATGCGCGCCGACGTCAACGTGATTGACCTTCACGCGCTCACGTTGTTTAGACCCCGTGTCGTGCGCGATCTGCCCGCGGGCGGCAAGCGTCTGTTGCAAGATGTTCGCGGTTTTAGAGCGACATTTGTCAACGGTGTGCCTTCTGCCCTCGATGGCAAGCTGACGGGCAAGCGCCCTGGTCGATTGCTTCGTGCAGGCGCGCCCGCTCGGTGAGGGGGACCCACGCGGCGTTGACTGCGCTCATCCTGTGTGCGAGCGCTTCTGTGACTAACGCTCAGAGTGGTATGCGCTCAACGGCCTCTCTTGATGCGGGTGCGAGTCATCAAAGCGAGCTCGCGACCCTTCGCGCGGCACTCGAAGAGGTCTCAACCAACACTTTCAACGCAACCGTGACGGCCCAGCTAGCCCGCATTTCGTCCGATGCTGTGTCGTACGCGGAGCGCGAGTCCAACGCGCGCGATAGTGCAATGGCGAGTTTTTTTGCTGCCGATTCACTTGACCGTCAGATGCGCTATGCCGAGGCTATGGCGCAGTATTCTCGCTCGCTTCACCGCGACCCAAGCGGTCCCTACGCGGGGCGTGCGTTGGCGCGGGTAAGCTCGCTTCAACAAGACGAACTCGAGGATTTTGCTGCACTTCGACTGCTTGAGACTTTTCGTCGCGCGCACGCCATCACGCCAGCGACAGTGGGTGAAGCTCAAGGGCTTGTGTCAGCGCTTCGCACACTTCGAGCGTGTTCGGCAAAGCAGCAAGGGTTGATGTTGGCTGCGAGCGCCCTTCATGAAGCGGGGGCAAAAGAGCCAGCGGTTCGTGTGCTTCGAGGTGTTGTTGAAGATCCGGTGAGCACGCTCGATCAGCGCGCGCTAGCGATGCACCAGTTGGCCATGATGCGTGAAGAAACACAGGATTTTTCGCAAGCACGTTCAGAGCTCGTGAGGCTTCACGCGGACCCTCGCGAGATCGCACGCATGGGGCGTCTCGCGCGTCGTAAGGTGTTGCGGGTCGTGCTTCGCTGGGTCGTGGGCGTGCAGTTAACGCTCGGGTTGATCGCGGTGTTGTTGAGCGTTCGCCGTGATCGGGGTGTGGTGCTGCTACGCGAGTGGCGACGCCCGTTGCCGTGGATGCATCTCGCGGTGCTCACCTTTGGAGGCGCGGTGCTTACCCGGTCGTATGACAATCACGAGATTGGTCACGTGTGGGCTCTTGGCGCTGGCGCTTCATTGGTGTATCTCGCGGCGACGGCGATGAGTGTTTGCTTGGCAAATTTCAAGCATTTTCGCAGGTCGCTCCGAGTGATTGCCGTGCTGTTGAGTGCGTCCGCGGTGCTCGGTGTTTCGTTTTTAGCGATGGACCGGTTTGATAGCGGTATGCTGGATGGGATCTCATTGTGACCGATCTTCAAACGAACACCTCGCTCGATACTCTTCACACCGACGCGGACGACACAGACGATGGGATCATCTCGATTCGCTGTGGTCATGGAGCGAACTGCTCTTCGATTGGGAGCGCGGTTGAGATGCTGTTTCTGTCGGCCACGGTAGGGGCGGCGATTTTGGCAGCGGTCGCGGCGGCGCTAAGCCCCGATGCAGAAGCTTCAGAGAGCGCGCTCTCGACGGCGAGTGTTGACGTTGAAGAGAGTCAATCGCCTGAAAAATAGCTGGCGAAAACCGCTAAAGTTCAGCGTCTCGCATGCGCAATTCGCTCTGAGTGACGAAGAGACAGAGCGGTCTGGTGTCGCGGCGGTTGAGTCAATGCTCACTATTTGCTGCGATTTTGGCTAAAACTGTTGGGCAACAGCACTGTTGGTTGATGATTCGTGGATAAATCCATGATTTTGTGCATCTCGGGTGCGATGATGGACAAATAGTTATGCTATTTGCTGCGAATATCGCCAATCTCTTGGTCGATATTCTAGTTTAGCGCGCACACGAATAGACCGCCGACACCAAGCGCGGACGAATGCGTCGACGCGCGATGTGGCGACAAGTCTCGCCGTAGATCTCAATGCGCGACAGCTCGCGGTTGGCCCAGTCCCAACCTGCGCGATGTGACTCATCTCGCGCAGCCGTGAAGCCATCGTTGCCGTCGAGAATCCATCCGCTC
>JANNCG010000323.1:0-5662 GCA_031386385.1 Myxococcales bacterium | reverse complement strand
GCTCCCATGGCCGGGACCACAAGCGCGGTATATTTGCTGGGATTATATAGTTCTTGAGTTAAGTCAATATCCGGCGTACGCAACTGCCACGTATGACCGTCTGCGCTCTCGCAGTGAAGTTGTTGCATACGGCTCAGGTCTTCGTGAGGGCCAAAAACTTTTCTCTCGCCGTCGCGCGTTCACGCACAACAAACTCACGCAGCTGAGCGACCCTTAACTCTCGCTGGTTCACGATGTCTTGCGCCGCGGTGAGCTCACGAACGTATCGCAACCGTAGCTCTCCTTCGGGACCGCCCTCTTTCAAGACGTTGAGCTGCTGCGAGATTTTTGTCTGCTTTTCGTAGGCTTCTTGCTGCTCTCGCTGTCGCTGTGCGATCTCGGCTTCAGCGTTTTGCACCTGCTGCAGGTGCGCAAGGACGTGTTTGATGGACCCAAAAAGGGAGGCGTCGACAAAGCGCTGAGTCAGCCAAGAGGTGAGCTCAACGTCGTGGACCTGATCGAAGCGAACGGCACGAACGAGGGTCCAGCGCTCAATGGGAGACAGGGTGATTGTTCCGCTTGGAGGGACGATCGCTTTGAAGCGATGATAGCTCGCGGTGCTCTCAAACGGCTGCGGTCCACTCGGATCCCACATCCGCCCATGCACAATCGGAACCTCAAAAATCACCGTCACATTCTCACGATGGTCGCTGTCTGCCCGAAGCGTCCACAGTTGCTCTGCCCGTGATTCTTCCATGGCAAACTCTTCGCGCAGGGTGATCCCACTGATTACTGTGCGGCTCGCGACATGGCTCTTGCACCGCACAGCGAGGTCCTTTGCAAACGCGATTCGCACCTTTGAGCTGCGTGCGGTGTACGGCACCATCGACTCGCCCGCGTACACGTCGTCCATGTAGACAACGGCCGGCCCCTCTTCGAGCACTGCACCTGTCTCGTTTTCAAACGACAGAACCAGGTCTGGGGCGGGCGCGCTTCCATTGCGCCAAATCCGCTCTTTCTCTGCTTTGATTCGTTTAGCCAACAGTGGGACCATCGCGCTGCCCCCGCGCTTCATGGTGACTTTGTTCGCAACACGGTACTCAAAAAACTCACCTCGGTCCGCGTACTCAGTGTTGGGCGAGCTCGAAGTGATCATGGACTGCGCCATCGCGGGCCGTGGCGCCGGACTCGGCGGGGGACCACCAACACCTCCGCTCCCAAATGGATCAGCGGACATCCCTCGGGCCATGGGGCGCGCCGGTGCTCCAGGAGCGGGCGGAGGTGCCATCGGGGCGCGCTCAAACTGCGTCGGTGCAGCCGCCGCTCGTGTGCTCTCTTCAACCACCGTGCGCGCAACGGTCTTGGGATTATACAGGTCGATCATAAATGACACCGGCTGTCCCGTGGTCAACGTGAGATCAATGTTCGACAACTCTTCATCGGCTGGGTTGTGCACGATTCCCCAGGCCATCACCATCACGTCGGACTCAACTGTCGCGAGACGATACGACACACGCCAGATCGGCGCCGGGATCACATACGATACGCGCAAATCCTCTGCGCGACCCGAGAGCGCCACACGCACCAACCGGTTCTCTCCAGCGGTTGAAGCGCGCGAACGATCGACCAAAAACTCCAGGTCTGCTTTCGAACTTGCCTCGTGAAAATCAATCATCACTGACTGGTTCACTTCAACAATCACAATATGGCCGTCGCCTTGACGAAGCAGCAATCGATGCCTCCACCCGCCGTTTGCTTCGGGGACATTCTCAAGCCCGACGACCTCGCCAGTGACCGCTGATGCTGTCTTTTCGCCCGTAGAACCATCGCTTGCCCCATACGTATGCATCGTGATCTTACGCCCACGGACCGATGAGAGCAGCCCTTGAAGAGCGGCGCCCGGTTCGAGCCTCAACCGTCGGCGCTGCAGCGCCTCTTCGGGATCTTCAGGCTTGTCAAAGTCGATGGCACCAATGGTCCCTTCTCCTCGTGCGACCCAGACCGCGAGCGATTTGAGAACGTCGTTCATCTCATCGAGACGAAACGAGAGTTCAAACGGTCCCTCTGCCGGCCCGGCCCGTTCGATAAACGCAACACCGTGCTTAAACAAAACCATCCGTGCGATTTTCGGGGATTCCATAGATGGATTGGTTTATCGCAAACGCACCCCGTTTGTCATGACCTCAGATATTCCACTGCCCAAGAAGCAAATTAACAACAGCTACGACCACGCCCCACAGCTTCCAGAGGGGATTGTCACAGTCGACTCGCTCTTTTCTACGACTGAATCCCCTGCAACGCCCAGCACCACTCCGTCGGACTGTATGCTCGAGATTGGTCCCGGTCGAGGGCGCTTTGCGCTGGAGTACTGCAAGTTCAACCCTGCCTCACGGGTGCTGGCGCTTGAGATTCGCAAGAAGGTCTCGTTTCAACTCGACCAGCGTTTTCACAAGGATAAGCTTCAGTCGCGTGCACGATGTTTCGCCGACGACGCGCGAGAGGTCCTGCCACGGTTGCAACCCGACGGGGCCTTCAACGCTGTGGCGATTCACTTTCCTGATCCTTGGTGGAAGCGACGACACGAGAAGCGCATAGTCGTTGTGGACGACTCGGTGTCTCAGCTCGCGCGATTGGTCCGCAAAGATGGCTTAGTGCTCGTGCAGACGGATGTGCGCGAACGCGCGGATGAATACTTCGCGCGATTTGCCGAAAACCCAGCTTTTGTCAGCGTCGGGACGCCCTTTGTGGACGAGAGCCCGTTTGCTCCTGCACGCTCAAACCGCGAGGCCCTCGCGATCGAAGACGGCCTGCCAGTGTTTCGAATGGTCTTTCGTCGCGTGTGAACAAGTAAAATCCGTTGTCAATCGAGCCTCCGTTTTTGCGAATTCACCAACAATCTGCGCTTTTTCTACGCTCGAACGCATCTCAGTGATTGACAGCATAACGGGCGGGTTCGTACCGTCAGCGTAATGCTCGCATCTTTTCGCCGTGACCCCAAAAGCGCTGTTGCCACAGTGTTTTCGCTAGGGGTGCTTTTGCCCGGTATGGCCTTGGCGCAGAGTGCGGGGGATACAGAAAGCCCCGCTCGTAGTGCCGCCGCTCAACCTTCAAACACAACCACCACACCGGCTCAAGACGACGCGCATATTGGTTTGAGCACCGACGGAGCACTGATCACAGACGTCACCGATGCGTTGGATAAATACACAACCTTCGCGCCACGGTTGTCCGTCGGATTTGTCCGCACCCAACGTGGTGGCACACTGCAACGCGAGCGATCCCCCATCTCACGTGGTCTTGCTCCAGCAGATCCCAGCTTATCGCTGTCAGGTCAGACCGAGCTCGACGACGTCGCTCGGTACCTGCAGTCCACCTACACACTCAATTTGGCCGCTGAAATCCCAGTCTATCACGATCTTTCGTTTTCGTTCATCGCCCCCATTATTCTCAGCGATCAGCGACAGTTTGATGCTGTGGGTGCCGATCCTGCGGCGCTGCTTCGTGATGGCTACTCAGTGGATGGGACCGCAGGCACGCTCTTTGGCTTGCCCTTTCGCTCACCAGACCGCGCCGGGATCGATCAGTTTCGCATTGGTTTCAACTGGAACATTCTCAACCAAGCGCGCGATCAACACCTCCCCACTTGGGTCATTCGTTTTGAGTGGCGGCCCCCAGTTGGCGATCCATTAGTTGCCTGTGAGGGCACGGCCAGTGGTGCACGATGTCCGCAGCTTGATGCGCCGAGACCGTCGGAGCCGTTTGATAGCGTCAACGTGATGTCGTCGCCGACAAACCCCGCGATGCGGCCCAATGGGTCGCGCTCTCCGGGCATCTCACGTGGCGTTCATGGCGCATTTTTTCAGACCGTGCTCTCACGCAGGTTTGGGTTTTTTGAGCCATTTTTAGGGCTCGAAGCGATGATTGAGATCCCTGGCGCGCGGCTGTCGCAGTTTCGCTACGGGGCAGATCGCCCTTTTGGACAGCTCTCTTCGATTCCTCCAATTCAAGGCGCGCTCACTGTCGGTCTTGAGGTGACTCCTTGGGAGAATCGCGAACACTGGCAGAAGTTCTCGATCGATCTTCGTATGCGAGGTGAGTACTTCTCGCAAGGTCGTGACTACACTCCGTTGTTTGACGCGCTGGGGACGAGCAACTCGGTTCCGCTCACTTCGCCTGCGTGGTCTATTCGTGATGGCCAAGCGGCCAACCCGATGAACGCCATCTGGTTTACCGGTTCAACGACCGTGCAATCCCACGCACGGCTGGGCATGTATTTTGGCCTGAATATGCAAGCCGCCAAGCAATTGCGCTTCACGCTCTCGGGCTCGTTTTTGTACACAACCCCTCACGCCTTCACGGCAACAGATGCGTGCAACCCAAACGAGACCAGCACCAACCCGGCCGATCGCGGAGGGTGTTCTGGGTCGAGCGTTCCGGACCCCATGCACCGAACGGTGATCGATGGAGCGGGCAATCGCTTTCGCATGGCAAACGATATTACTTGGAGTATTGCAGCCAACCTGACGTTCACGCCGCGCGTGCCTTGGTGATTGTTGGCGAGGTCACGCGAGCAACAAGACCGCCCGATCCACGATTTTTCTCAGCCCCTCACGGAGCGTGTTGGGCTCCGTGAGCAGGCTTAGTACAAGGTATCCCTCGCGCTCAAAATCGTAGAAATACCCAGGCTGCACCAGCACGCTGTGATCACGCAACAAACCCAGCGCCCACTCGTTTTCGTCCACCACGACGGGAACCCGCAACACCGCCGTCCAGCCCCCGTCACACGGAAGCACTGTGATCCCCGCATGAAAGTGCTCGGCCAACATCGCCACAATCATCCGGTAATTCTCTCGTATTCGCTGATTGATTCGCTCACGCACCTGCGCACTCTGCGCCATCAAGAAAGCCAGCGCGCACTGCGCTGGAGCCCCCGCACTCAAATACGCATCGTTGATGTGCTCAAGCCTCTCGATGGCCTCCGTGCGAAGCGGCTCCGGTCCGCTCACAACGATCCACCCGAGCTTGATCTGCGGCAGCGCTGCACTTTTGGAGAGCCCTCCGAGCACGAAGCTGAGGCACCGTGTGTCACCTGCCACGGTCTGTACTCGGTCTGTTTTCGGTGCGAACACGTACTCGGCAAACACCTCGTCCACAATAAGGGCTATATTGTTCTCTCTACACAACATGGCGAGATCGGCATGCTCACCTAAACGCATCGAGCTGCCGGTAGGATTGTTCGGGCTCACCACCACAATCGCGGCAGTTTTGTCTGTCAAACTAGCGCCCATGGCGCGCACATTCATCGCCCACGTTCCGTCAAATTCAAGCGCGTACTGCGCAACGGTGACCGCCGAGAGCTGCGCCAGGGTCTCAAACAGGGGATAGCTCGGCCGCGGAACCAAAACCTCGTCGCCGGCGTCCGCCAAGAGCGCAAACAGGTGACTGTACGACTCGGACGTACTGGCGGTGATAAACACCTGCTGTGGCGCCACCGTAACGTTGTAGGTGCTCTCATAATGAGCAGCGATTGCGGCTCGGGCCGAGGGCATGCCCCCGGGGAGGGGGTCGTAGGTTAAGATCCTTGGGTCCACAAACGCCTGAAGAATTTCAGACGAATGCATCTCAATGGCCGCGCGATGTGGGTTGCTCACCGTCAGATCGAGCAGCATCGGGTCACGCTGCG
>JANNCG010000284.1:0-2099 GCA_031386385.1 Myxococcales bacterium | reverse complement strand
CGAAAACCCGAGGTATTGGCTCAGGCGGCTGAGCTCACCGAGGTCCTCAAGGACGCCACAACGCTTCCGGCCAACGGCGCTGATCTGTCCAAGCATCATCTTCGGGTCGCGGTCGCGCAAGCGATGCGAAGCGCTGATCGCGTCAATGGCGGCTTCGGAAAGGTTCCTAAGTTTCCCAGCCCGATGAACGCGTATGTGTGGGCGATGGGCGCGGTTTTTCATCACGACAAATCAGCGCAAGAGCAGTGGCTTCTCACGCTTGACCGAATGGCCCAAGGTGGGATGTACGATCATTTGGGTGGGGGATTTGCACGGTACAGCACCGATGAGCGCTGGCTCATCCCGCACTTTGAGAAGATGCTCTACGACAACGCTCAGCTGTTGTCGCTCTATCTGGATGGCTACAAACTGTTGAGTGAGAGCACGGATCCTCGCTCAGTAGCTCGGCAACAGTCCTATGGTCAGACCATCCGTGAGACAATTGCTTATCTCAGCCGTGAAATGGTTGACCCCACCACGGGTGCATTTTTCTCTGCCCAAGACGCAGACAGCGAAGGCGAAGAGGGCAAGTTTTTCACCTGGAATCCTGCAGAGATTCGAGACGTCCTGGGTGAGGGATTTTCCGTCGATGCGCTCTGTACGTATTGGGGAGTCACCGTGGAGGGCAATTTTGAGCACGGCAAGAGCGCCCTTTGGACCCCCCGTTGGGTCGGTGCCGTAGCCGATGAGTACAAGCTCAACGTGGAGGACTTTACGCTTGAGATCGCTCGCGCCAAGGAGCTTCTTTTCAACGCGCGCAGCAAGAGGATCCGACCGGGCACGGACGACAAGTGTCTCGGTCTTTGGAATGCCCTGACAATCATCGCTCTCGCTGAGGCAGGTGCAACGTTAGGCGAACCCGGCTGGATCGCGATGGCAGAGCGCGCGCTCACTGCGTGGCATTCTCGCGCGTGGACTAAGTCCTCTGGCGCACTGTCGCACGCGATGAAGGCAGAGGTCGCTTACGGGACCGCGTTTCTTGATGACGTCGCAGGGGTCGGTCTGGCGGCTCTGTCAATCTACGAGATGGCGGGCGTTGAAAAGTGGTTTTTATTTGCAAAAAACCTAGCAGATGCACTTGTCTCTCATTTTTGGAGCGAGACAGAACAGTGTTTTTTCTTCACCCGATCGGACGGCGAGCATGTGCTGCACCGTGCGCGCGAGTTCTTTGATCACGCCCAGCCATCGGGTGTCGCTCTGGCGTGTGAACTCTTGTTGCGGCTTCACGCAATGACCGGCCTGGAGGAGTATCGGCGGATCGCTGAGCTTCAGTTGAAGCGGCTGGTTCCCATGGCGTGTGAGCGGGCGATGGGTATGGCGTCGACGGTCCGTTCGATGGATCACGCCATTCGCGGAGCGATCGAGATCGTGATTGTGGCGCCGCTTGAGTCTGCTGCCACGACCGAGCTTTTGCAGGCGGCCCATAACGTGTTTTTGCCGCACCGAGTGATTGTGTTAGCGCCAACAGTCCAAGCCGCAGTGTCGACGGGGATCTCACTCGCGCTCGTTGAAGGCCGCGCCAGCAACCTAGCGAACCCCTCCGACGCTCCGCTTTGCTATCTGTGTCACGCGGGAGTGTGCCTGCCGCCCGTCACTTCGCCTGAACAATTGCAGCAAAAACTGCGCGAGTTGCGCGACCGTTAACTTGTCTTAGCGACAGGGAGGCGCGCCAGCGGTGCACTGAGTGAAAGAAAACTCAGCCCAGTCGGCCATTGTGGTCATGTTGGGTCCAGCGCCAATGCCACCAATGACTCGGTAGTTCATCGAGTCGTCACGAACGCCCTTGCAGCGAAGCCGTCCACGAACTCCCGTAGCAGTGATCTCGTCGATCGCCACATCGCAACCCATAAGGCCTCCAGAAGCAATACCGACGATCCGCGCTCCACGAAATGTCGCCGAGACGCGCGACTCCATGGCCATCCCGCTTCCTGAGGTCATTCCACAGACCGAGACGCCCGAGGCAACAGACCCGGCTGCTTGAATGCGAACGTTGAACGTCTTCATCCCGTTCGTTCCGGCGCCGATCGAGCAAGCTACGTCGAGCGGAGGGTCAGGCATGG
>JANNCG010000238.1:0-4645 GCA_031386385.1 Myxococcales bacterium | reverse complement strand
GGGGGATCGCGTTGAGCGCGAAGATCGTCCCCTGGCCAAACGTCGAATACCAATGCTGTCCCCTGAAAAAAAGCACGTATCCAATCACCGCGAATGGCAGCAAGCTCGCGCCGATGGCAGACAGAACCCGACCATTCGATTCGAGCGTGAGCCACTCAGCACCCTGTGGTTTTTCTACCTTAGGACCACGCAAAAACATTGTGGTGTGCACCAAACTCCACAGCAGTCCCGCGACCAGCAGCGACGGAACCAGCAAGTTGAGCAAGACCGCACCCTGTGTCAGAGTGACGAAGTATTCGCCATTGCTGTTTTCTGCCTGCCACCGGATTAGCGAGGTCGCTGGTTCCATCGGTGTGCCGAATGTCGAGAGCCCCGTGTAGACCGCTGGCAACAGCGGCCAAAGCAGCCAGAAGGCTGCCAAGGGTTTGTTCTTCGCGATCCGCGACAGCATCAACCCGTTCGTTGTCTGATTCCCACTCATGTAGACAGTGATACCCCTGGCAACGCAGGGATGTCAATGCGCGCAGCGTGCCTGGGCGAGCGCATCAACGTGAATTGAATGGGCTCGATTCTATAAGACATCAACGAAGGCCGCGCCATTCCACTCGATGGTGCGACCGCCTTGGAGCGAGATCTCAAGTAAGCCATCGTGATCCCGATCGCTCGTGCGGATCTCTGTCACTGTGGTTTGACTACCTGCACCGACGGATCCACTGGGAGAGGCTGCTTGCAATACCGGTCGCGACAACGGGGCGCCAATGATGGGCAACGACGTCCACGCAGCGACGGTCGGAGAAATCCGCTGAATCGAAAGGGTTCCGTGTGTTGATCGGACGTCAAACGGAGTGTCTGCAAGCCAGGTCTCAAGAACGCTCACGATCCCGTCCGGATGCGCGCCACGCAACAATCCCCAGTGATACGCCCGAGATGCACCAGACAGCGGAGTGAGCGTCGCCTCGGGGCCGTCAATGGCTCGGACCTGCACCGTCCAGCGACCTGTGGTGACCGCCGCCAACGCTTGGACACATGGCGCAAACGGATCGACCGGACCTCCCGCGACGGTTGTGCAGTTCTGTCCGCCAGGCGCAGGGTTTGCTTCAAACAAGTTAAAGATGATAGCGTCATGACCCGCCGTTGTCAGCCGAGAGTCTCCCGCTCGATGGATACAACGGTTCATCAAATCACCCGGGCGACCGGGAATGGGTGTCACAAAACTGATGTACTCACTGCGTGCCAGCCGCCGTGCCCCGACGTTGTTGAGTGGGTGCTCAAGCGCTGCGATAAAGCGACCGACCCCACAATAATAGTCAGCAAACGCGCCCACCGGTGCGCCCGCCACGATCGCGGTACGAACGATGGATCCAGTCGTGGCCGATGAGAGCGTCCCGTAGTGTCGACCTCCATGAAACAGTAGCGGTTGTGCGCCATTTGCAACGTCGTACACGGTGTCGGCCAAGCGCAGGGGCTCAACCCAAGACATCGAAATGATCCGCTCATGGTCGATCAGGTGAATCTCTTCGGCGCCGTCACCCGTGACGTCTTGTGTCCATCCGCCGACCTCGCGAAAACTTGGTTGACCTGTGGCTCCGCGAGTGACGCCTTCGGTCCCAAGGGTGACCCAGCGAGCTCCGCACGCACCGCTGTTCGCCGCTGTACGAGTCGTATCAAAGACACAACCATAGCCCCATGCCCCCTCTTGTCCGCGCCTTACCGGGTCCACGCCGTCGCCAAGAGAGGGCATCAAGAAGGGGTGCAATCGAGCGCCACGCCGGGCATACCCGCCCCACGCACTCACGGGATAGCCGGACGAAAACGTCACTCTTCCGGCCTGGGAGCGCACCTCTGCGACAAGCGTACAATCTGCTCCACTCACAACCGTCAACTGCGGAACAAACTGGTCCACTCCCACCTGACGAACAGAGAATACCGCGATCTCTGCGAGGCCGTCACCGGTATGGTCGCCTATTAAATCCATCGCTCGATCGCCTTGCAGAAACAACACGGGCGTTGTTGGCACCCCGACCCACTGCGGCACAAGCATTGAGGCGGCGCCCAGTCGCGCCTCGCACGCGAACCCATCGCGCATGATTGCAACACAGGCCTCGCCTGAGCACATGGTGCGCGCAACGGTCGAATCATTGCTTCCGTCGTTGTTGAGATCGTGCGTCCATAAGCGCGGCATCACGCGGTCATCAGGGGCAACATCGCTATTGGGTTCGTCGAGCAGTGTGTCGCCCGATGGCGCATCAAAGTATGAATCGAGCGAAGCGTCGTGGTCAGCACTGTCGGGAGCCGATCCGTAGTGCGCTGAGCCTGGTTCACAAGCGAACAGAGCGCCGCATGTGAGAAGCGCGATGGTGGCCGGTGACAGACGGTTCAAAGTGCGCCAAGTATACCTTCGTTTGGGCAGCGATGGTTCAGATGTTACGTGTAGGCCACAGGCAAAGTAGCCCGCAAAACGTACGCAAAAAGCCTTCGGACACGGCGAGTCCGAGATTGGGACACGGCGAGTCCTAGCCGGATTTAGCAGGGAATATTGAGAATTTTTCGCGTGGCTTCAACGCTGAACATCCCATCGGTGCCGCGCATTACCTCACGAGGTAATCGTTGTCTGCGTCTAACGAGCCCTATGATCACGCTCACGATGAACAAAAACCTCTGGCTCCTTCCCGCCACAGCGTGTGCGCTCTTTTCGCTCTACACCGTGTTTCCCATCCTGCGCGAGGGCCCAATGGGACTGGTCTCCGCCGTCACGCATAGCTTATGGAGCGTGCAAGTCGCGCTGGATTTGGTCTTTGCAGCCTCACTCGCGCTCATGTTTGCCGCGCCTGAAGCGCGCAAGTACAACATCAACGTGGTCCCATGGGTGATCGCCACGGCGATGATCGGCTCGATCGCGCTCTTCGCGTTTACCGCGCGCATCTTTTACGCACGCAGTCGCGCCTAGGGTGCACAGAGCTAGCGTTCGCGGAGATAGTTGTGTGACTGGCGACTCACGACTTGTGCAATCGTGCGTGGCGCATGGGTGGCCGTCCAGCAATCGAGCTGGGTTTTATCTACGATTTTCACATGCTTGTCGGTACGATTGAGGATCTCTGTCCATTGCACCGCTATGAAATATCCTCGGAGTCTCGTACTGTTTTCGGTCACCGCAGGTCTTCTCAACTGCAACCCGGCGGCGCTGCCCGACGGTCACTCCGGTCGCGCGGATGCGTACGAGAGTGAAGCGGCCGATGCCACTGTTTTCTCAGACAGTCCGGCGCACCAAGATGCCGTCGGTCCGATGGATGCCATGGATGCGCGTGCGCCAGACGATGTTCGAACGCAACAGGATGTCCCGCGAGAAGACGCGACGGACGTGCTCCCCGATGCAACCCCCGCTCGCCCGACGGCTGAGTTGACGCTGACCGCGATCTCAAGTCGCGATGTCGCAGACTGCTTTCCCGGTCTGGGCCGAGGGCCACTGCGCGAGCGCGTGTATGCATACAAGCGTGTATTTTCGCAGGTGATTCAAGGCAACAGCCGAAGCGTAAACCCCCGAGCCTACGTGCTGAGTCCTCCGGGACACATGCCACAGAATCGCCTCCCCGTTGTTGCGATGTTTCACGGCGGCGGTTGGTCCAACGGAAGCCCTGTGCTCTGGATGTTTGCCGCTCGCTACTTCGCCGCGAGGGGAATGCTCGCCATCGTGTTTCAATATCGCTTGGGAGTGTTGCATCAGGCCACGCCAAGGCAAGCGACCGCCGACGCGCTCTCTGCCATTCGCTGGATTCGAACCTACGCAGCAGACCTCGGTGCGGACCCGAATCGAATCGCTGCGGTCGGTGATTCGGCGGGAGGACACCTCGCATTGGCAACCAGTTCGATCAGCGCAATTACAGGCGAAGATGACGGAGCGTCCGGTGTGGCTGCGAATGCTAATATAGAATTTGCCCTATATCCAGTGGCCAGTCTGCCGAACGCAGATCAGCTAGAAATTGATCCGCTGCGCAATCTTACCCGGGGCAACATTGTTCCGACTTTTATCTTTCACGGAACAGCGGACAGCCTCGCCATTACGCCCTACGGCAACTCTATCGCGTACTGTGAGCGACACCGCGCGCTCGGCAATGCTGGGTGCACCGTTGCGCCATTTGAAAATCAAGACCACAATTTTCTTCCCAACTTTTACACCTCGAGCATGGTGTACCTCGACTCGTTTCTGTTCGATCAACGCTACACCAGCGGAAATCGCGCGGATCTGTCCACGTACGCCTTTGGCGCCGCCGCTCACTGTCGGTTCGACTTCGGCGCCTACGCCGCTCTTGAGCGCGAGTACATGCTGATCAGCGGTGCAACCGCGCCTGTTTGGTAGCGCGTCGCAAAGCGCAATCGCGTCAAGACAAGACAGGGTGGTTTCTTCGCATCCCCGATCACCCAGCGGCGACGCAACTGAGGATCGCCATGCGCCCGCAGGTTTCACCGAACGCCTGGCGCGAACGACCTCGGGATATGCGTTCAGTGGGTTGCCGCGCACTGAGGGATGTGCTGAAGTACCTTCTCTGTACCCATGACCACCGCTGCACCGAAAACGAAAGCTCCTGTAGCGATCCTTTATCCAGACACGGACAACATGGCTGAGAGCACGTTGCAGCGGTTGATGGCG
>JANNCG010000227.1:0-15068 GCA_031386385.1 Myxococcales bacterium | reverse complement strand
GCGCTTGATAAGCCGCGATGGCTCCGCGAATATTGTTTTGAACCACCAAGTCCGCAGCACGACGCTCGGGGTACGTGTCTTGCGCGGGGGGAGGCGGCGCATTGCGCGGAGGACGCTGTCCGGGCGCTAACGGCGGCGGTGGCGGTGGAGCAGTGCTTGCTCGAAGAAGTGCCACACCAGCAGAACCAGTGTGCTCACCCGGAATCGTGGACTGCCACTGTGGCTGTGGGGCTCGGAGCTCAGGAGGCACCGGACGCGCTCGCGCAGGTGGAGGGTCGGGTGGAGGCCACATCGCCACGCCGAGCGCGGCAATAATCGCCACACCCAACATCGCTGCTGTTCTTGGAGGTAAGACCTCAAATAACTTTTTGTCTTTGACCTTATCCGTCTGCATCGCAGGCGGTGGAATCGACCCAAAGATCGCCGACATCTCGCTTGATGGTGGGGCAAAATCTCCACCGGGGACCTGCTGCATCCCATAGGCATTCGGCTGCTGATAGCCCTGCTGCCCGTAGCCCTGCTGCCCGTAGCCCTGTTGCATCCCTTGCATGGGAGCGTTGGGGTCCGGGTACATCCCCGTGTTTCCTGTACTTGGATACGGTGCCATCGCGCCGTTTTGCATTCCCATTGGGGGTGCCATGGGGGGAGGGTTCTGATTGTACAACTGAGCTTGCTGCTTCGCGTACGCTACGAGATCAGAGTTCTCTTCGGTGACGAGCGTCGAGATCCCCATCGACTGAACGGGAGCCACCGGCTTCGCACCCACGTTGATCTTCGGAGGTATCGTGTTGAGCTTCGGTGCCATCGTCGGCGGACGATTGTATCCCGCAGCTTCAGACGGCGCCGTCTGCACGATCATTGTGCTCTCGCTCTCGTCCTCTCGCTGACTGGATGGAGCCTTCTTGACTGATCCACCCCGCCCGGCGCCATCAACGGTAATCTGCGTCGCGGCATCCTCAAAAAACTCGTCGTCATCCTCAACGACGCCACCGGAGACCTGAACGCCGATGGTCGCTTGTCCTAAGCGAACTTGCTCTCCCGCAGACAGCGGGCGCCACTCTTGCGTCAGTTTTTCTGCGCCAATCCACGTTCCGGCGCGACTTCCGTTGTCCCGAATCCAGAGCTTGGCTCCATCCCATGCGATCTCGGCGTGTTGTGTGTCAACACCCGGCGCAGCAATGGACCAGTCCGCTGTGGTCGCTGTCCCAATGACCGCTCGTGTTGCTGCAATTTGTGCAGAAAACTGGACCCGATCTGTCTTTGATCGTCCCGCGGTGAGTATCAATTCTATGTCTTGGCCGGCGCCGCTCATTCGACGTTATGCTCCATCGATCGCTCTCGCGCTGCCTCATACATCTCGTCCGGCAACGCGAGTCCGTAAGAGTGTACCAGTTCTGTGCACAATGGCAGTTCTCCAGTTGCGACAAACGTGGACTCAATGGTGCCGTCTTCGCGGCGGCCATGATATTTGCGCTCAAACAGATTCACCAACTGGTAGGTCTGTGTGTGTGGATCAAACCCCCGACACTCGGTGATGTGTGTCAGCTTACGAGATCCGTCTTGCAATCGAGCACACTGCACGATGATGTTGATCGCGCTCGCAAGCTGCAAACGGAGCGCACTAAGCGGCATATCCACATCGCTCATCATGGCCATCGTCTCAAGACGGGTCATGGTGTCGGTGGGATAAGTTGCGTGCGCTGTCCCCATGCACCCGCCGTGACCGGAGGTCATGGCTTGCACCAACTCGAGCGCTTCTCCGCCGCGGATTTCTCCGACCACAATACGGTCTGGACGCATACGCAGGGTGGCTCTAAACAAGTCGCGAATCGTGACCTTGCCTCGGCCTTTGGGGTCGCCGTGCTTTGCTTCAAGCTGAACCACGTGCTGCTTCTGCAGCTGCACTTCGCGAGTGTCCTCAATGATCACGATGCGCTCACCGTCGGGGATAAAGCTCGACAGGGCGTTGAGCATGGACGTTTTGCCCGAGCCCGTGCCTCCGGCGACGATGGCGTTTTGCTTGATCACAACCAGCGCTTCAAGCGCTTGTCCCGCGGCTGGGGTCATTGAACCGAATTCAATCAGCCGCTGGACCGTCAGCGTTTCGCGAAAGAATCGACGAATCGAGACGTGTGGCCCATCGGGTGCAGCTGGAGGACAAACCGCCTCCACACGAGAGCCATCGGGCAAACGCCCCTCCAAAATCGGATTCTGCTCATCAATCATCACGCCGACAAACTGCGCCAAATTGCGCAGCGCCGACATCAACGCCTCAATGTTCGGAAACTTCGCGTTGGTGAGCTCAAGCTTTCCTCGCCGCTCGATGAAGATCAAATTCGGGCCGTTGATCATCACCTCAGAGACCTTCGGGTCGTCCAAAAATGGCCTAATGGGCGCGAAAAAGTTGAGCAGCGTCTCTTCGTAGATTTCTTTCGGGATCGGCATGGGTCAAGGTCACGGCGTCTGTTGAACAGGGACAGGGGATTGTGTCTCACTTTGCGCTGGTCGGACAGCGATTAACAAACCTGAGCGAGCCTCTTCGGCATGAATTCCCTCTGGGTCGAGCACCAAATAGCGCCGAAAGTGGGTATCCGCGGCCTCCGGATCGTGCAGATCCTCACGGCAAAGCGATCCAAGCATAAACTCTGCCTCCGCAGACCGGGGGTTGTGCTGCAACACCAGCTCAAGATGCCGTCGCGCGGTCAGCGGCTCGGTCAAACCGATATGAATGGCCGCAACCACCATTCGGAGCTGCCAAGCGCTCTCATGGCTCTCAAGATAGGGCCGAGCATACTCAACCGCTGCACGGTAACGTCGAGCACCCACACACGCGCGCAAAAGCTTCGGTAAAATAGTCGCTTGTGGCCCTCCTCGCTCAATGCTGGCGTACAGGTACTGCTCCGCGCGGGTGAAGTCTCCGCTCTCCGAAGCCCGCTCTCCGTCCTCGTAGAGCTGCCTCCATTGCACGCCCTGAATGGCACGCATCTGCTCGGGAATCGTCACGCTCTCCGCCAGTTCGCGATTTTGACTGTTCGTTGCGCAGCCAAAAACTGGCAACCACAGTGCGCCAAGAGCACAAACTAAGCGAACGAACGTGCGGCGATTCATCGCTGTTTTTCCAGTAAAAATTATCGTCGTGCCGCCGCGCGATCGACCTGCAGGGACAATCGACGCTCAAGGTTGTGCAGGCCCGAGAGGTAGTCACCTGGACGATGCTGCAACAAATTGATCATCAGCCGAACCTCAACGACTCCATCATCGGGGCGATTCAGCTCAATGGCTCGCTCAAGACGAAACTTGTGATTGGTGAGCTCGCGCTCGATCACGTCTTTGAGTGCTACCGCTAAGGCCAGTTCGCGAGTTGCTCGCTCTCCTTCGCCCGCAACGCGCAAACAAGCTGCCGCTGTGGCGTGAAAGTTAACCGCTTCGATGCCGTCTTGTGAGCGATACGGATAACGCTCTTCTTTTGCCGCAGCTCGCCGCGCAGACTCGTTGCCCTGCGCACGTGCTCGATCTGGATCTGAGGACTCACACGTTCGCTCGAGGCTATCAAAGACCGTTGGTGGTGTGCCCTTCGGCTTGCCCACGCCCTCTCCGCCGTCACCGCCGATCATGATGTACCCAAGGACAGCCACACCGACGACCGCCGCGGCGAGAAGAATCGGGTTGGGCTTCTCGTCCTTTTTAGCTTTCGCGACAACCTCTGCATCGACCGCGTCGACACGGTTGCGCAAAACAAGCTTTACCCCAGCAACAAACAGCTCAGCGCCCCACGGCACCACCATGCGCTCGACCGGAACCCCGTTGTACATCACCGGCGTCGGAGCCCCACGCGCCAACGCGACGTAGCAACCATCCGGACGCGGAGACAGCAACAGATGTTCACGCGCAAACTCGGGGCGATCAATCAACACCTGACACGCAGGAGAGCTGCCCACCAAAATGCGCTCTGCCGCCAAATCGACAGTAAACTGCATTCCCTCAGGGGTAACAACTTCAACAAACGGCATATTCATAGCGTTAAAGGCCCTTTCCGCTGGCCATGTTCACTACAAACGGCCCCATCAGGATGAGAAGAATACAGAGAAAGATCAGCATGAGCGGACCGATCATCATCACGCCCGCCTTCGCGGCGCCCTCTTCTGCACGAACAGTGCGCTTCATGCGAAGTGTGTTTGCTTGAATCGTAAGAACATCTGCGAGCGGATTGCCCTTCTCTTCAGACTGGATCACCGACTGCACAAAGTCCTTCACTGGATCTGTCGGCGAGCGATCCGCGAAACCCTCAAGCGCTTGCTTGCGTGTACGCCCGAGATCAAGCTCGTTCTGAATACGAAGCAGCTCTTCGACGAGCGCATCGTGTTTGTCCGGGGCCTTGTCTGTGACCTGCCGCAGAGCGCCAGGAAAATCCAATCCTGCGCCCATCGCCAGGGACGCCAAATCGATCGCGTAGGGCAACCCTCGGTTAATCTGCTTAAACCGATTGGCGACCTCGCCCGAGATCTGCAAATACGGAGCGAGAAACCCGAGCGCAGTCAGCATGATCGCAAACATTGGGCTTACGACTTCTGGCGCGAGAATAAATCCACCCGCTCCCAGCATCCCAAAAAAGATCCCGCTTAGGATGGAGAGAGCGATGTATTCGTCTGCAGTAAGTCCGAGGATTTCTCCAGCGTTTAGCACTTGCTGCGCGGCAGTTGGACGATACTTGTCAAAAAACTTAATCGTTGCGACGCGAGCTGCGAGAAATCTCATCATCGGTTCAGCCGCAGAAAACCAGTCGCCCTTTGCCAAAGCCTGTGAGCGCTTGAGGCCTTTGAGCCCCACAACCGTTCGGGGTGCAGTCTCTAGCACTGAAAAAGCGAAGGTGAACAGTCCGACACCAAACAGGACGAGAATGGTTCCCGCCAAACGAAGCATGAATGTTTGACCTGACATAGTCTAGTTCTTGCCTCAGATATCCACGTTGAGAATGCGTCGCGCCAAAACGATCGCGACAATCCAAAGTGTTGCAGCGACACCGCACACCATATAGCCAATGAGGTTGCTTGCCAGCGGCTTGAGCCACAGCGGGTCGATCCCTTGCAGCGCGAGAATCATCACAAATGGCATCGCTCCCAAAACGTACGCCTGGCTTTTGCCTTCGGCAGTTTTGCTCCGAACGACGCCTTCAAGTCGGGCCATTTCACGCAGAGTCGCCGCAGAACGTTCAAGAATTTTTGGAAGATCACCACCCGTTTGACGCCCAATGAGCAACGTTGCCATTGCGGATGAAAACGTTCGTGAATCGATACGAACGGACATATGCATCAAGGCTTGATCAAGGGGAGTGCCGAGGTTGTATTCTTTGAGCGTGTACTCAACGTCTTCTTTGATTCCGCCTCGAATGAGGGATGCGGTGGATCGAAGGGCATCGCCGAGAGAGGGCGAAACTTTGAGTGCGTTTGAGAGCGCTACTAGAAAGGGGTCAAGCATCTCGTCGATCGCCAACCGACGTTTGTTTAACGAATTTTCAAGATGCAACTTTGGTCCGAGGGCGGCAATGAGCGTGACAATCAACAACGCCGCTTCGCCGAGCAGCACTGCCATCACAAAAGAAATCGCCACGACAGCCAGCTGAATCTGGGCAATCTTTAGACCTGTCGTCTGAATGTACTGCAATTTTACTAGCCGTTCGAGATCCGCAGCGTACTTAAGGTAGAACTGGTACGGAGCGCCTTCTTCGTCGGTCATGACGAACCAAAGCATCCCACCGATGCCCGCCGAGATCAGAAACGCTGAAAGCCATCCAACGAATGTCCACTTTGACATGATCATAGGTAGTCACTCCCATTCACTAGACCGTAAGCAATGAATGCATCCAAGAAGCTCGGCAGGTATCCGGTCGCGCGAAACTCGCCGAGAACTTTTCCATCTTCAGCCGTTCCGGTGCGAACGTACTTAAAGATCTCACGCAATGTGACGTCCCCGTTGTCGTCGATCCCAATCACTTCAGCGATATTTGTGATGCGACGGGAGCCGTCATTGAAGCGCGACTGCTGTACCACAATGTGAACGCTGTTCGCGATCTGCTCTCGAATGGCTCGCGATGGAAGATCAAGACCGCTCATCAAAGCCAGCGTTTCGAGACGCGAAACAGCCTCTTTGGGCGAGTTTGCGTGGGTGGTCGTAAGCGATCCATCGTGTCCAGTGTTCATCGCTTGGAGCATGTCCAAGGCTTCTCCTCCACGACACTCGCCGATCACGATTCGATCAGGTCGCATACGAAGAGCATTTTTTACGAGGTCACGAATGGTGTACTCGCCCTTGCCTTCCATGTTGGGTGGCTTGGACTCAAGCGAGACAACGTGTGGTTGCGACAACTGCAACTCGGCTGCGTCTTCGATGGTCACAATTCGCTCGTCCTCAGGAATCGCTCCCGAAAGCACGTTGAGAAGGGTGGTCTTGCCCGAGCCGGTACCGCCAGAAATAACGATGTTTTTCTTGGCTTTTACGCAGCGGACCAAAAAACGCGCCATCTGCTCAGTGAGCCCGCCAAAGCGCACAATGTCGTCCATCTTGAGCGGGCTTTTGCTGAACTTTCTGATCGTGATGCACGATCCCCGCAGGGCCAACGGTCGAATCACAGCGTTGACGCGAGAGCCATCTTTTAAGCGGGCATCGACAAGAGGCGTGCTCTCGTCAATACGTCGGCCAAGCGGAGTCACGATGCGCTCAATCACTGCGCGCACCGCTTCGTCGTCCGTGAATCGCGCGTCCGCTCGCACGAGCTTGCCTTTTTGCTCGATGAAGATCGTCTGCGCGTCGATCACCATGATTTCACTGATCGATGGGTTTGATAGAAAGTGCTCAAGGGGTCCAAGCCCGAGCGCTTCATCCGCCATCTCTTGCTTCAACGACTCAAGATCGGTACCAGCAGGAATCTCTTGGGCGAGCTGCGTGACAATTCGAGTGAGTGCGTCCTTCACACGTGGACGCATCACCTTGTCGTCCATTTTGGTGCGGTCAACTTGAGCTAGATCGAGATTCTCAAGCAACAGTCGGTGAATCTTTCTTCGTGTCGGGACGCTGACTCCTGAAGTCGTTCCGACGGGTGCGCGATAGTCGTTGCCTGCTGCTGCTGCGTGAGCTGCAGATGCAGCGCTTCCGGCGGTGAGTGGCTTTGCCCCTGGCGGCACTGGTGGTGTCCCACGAGCACCAGAGGTTGGTTGCGGGGTGAGCGCCATCGGCACAGGGCCCGCATTGGGTGGTCGTGTTTGCTGTATATTCTGTGGTGGAATCGGTGGCGTTCGTCCCGACGCACCTGGCTGCATCGCCGGTGGCTGAGCAAACTGAGGAGGTCCTTCCATCAACACTCCCTCGACTCGAATGATGTACGGACCCACGTACATGGGTGTTCCGAACGGGACGTTGGCCGCTGTCCGATGCAAACGTCCGTCGCCAATGCGCGTGCCATTGGCTGAACTGTCGCGGATTTCGACAAACGTCGGCGAGGCAACGAGTGTGAGATGGCGCCGCGAAATCTCAGGTGAAGCGAGCACTACAGTGCATGTCTCATCGCGACCAATCGTGATCTCGCCGTCCGCTGGAATCTCAAAGGTCTCCGACGGCGCTCCCGGTGTCTCAATGGAAAGTGTCATCAAGTCCGACATCGCACTGCCTCAGGTAATCTCTCTTGGTTATCGCTGCTGATTGGGACTCGCGGCGCGGGGCATCAAATTGGCTTCGCCCACGTTTCCGCCGAACTCTTCATACGATCGCAGCGCATTGGCGACGCGATCTTCTGCTTGTCGAGTCATTCCTTCGATCACCGTAGGGACCAAAAAGACAACCATCTCATTCTCTTGTTCTCGTCGGGTCTGTGATCCAAACAACGCGCCAATCACTGGGATTTGAGCAAGTCCTGGCAAACCACTTGAGCCAACAGTCAGCGTTCGACCCCGCATCCCAGACAACACAATAGACTGCCCGAGCTGCAGGTTCACCAGCGTCTCGATCTGTGAAATGTTGCGCCCTGGTACGGGTGCACCCGTCTCAACAAGCTCTGAGTTTTCAGCGACAACTCGCACATCAACGCGAGAGGTGCTGGGGTCAAACCGTGGAGTGATTGTGAGGTTGGTGCCAAACGTGATCGCTTGGACGGTCGATGTCAGCCCGTTCGCGACCTGCACATTGACCTCTCCACCAGAGCGGTAGCGGGCCTCAACGCCATTCGCTGTGACAACGGTCGCTTGTCGGTGGACACGAGCCCAACCAGCATTTGAAGCCAAGTCCAAGCGAGGAAGCGCCTGCGAAATAACCCCCGTTAAGTTAAACGAAGGCGGTGTCCCTCCTCCGCCCAAGAGCGGAAGCGTGAGGCGTCCAGTGAGAGCGTCGGCTTGTCCTGCGGGACCGAAGGCGCTGGGCCAGCGAATGCCGAAGATATAACTCGCGTTGCGAGACAGCTCGACGAAGTACAAATCCACGCGAACGTTGATTCTTCGCTCGACGATGGTGGGATCCACGCTCACGAGGGATTCAACTTGTCCGGGATACAGCGTAGCGATCTGCTGGACGCGACGTTGTTGCTGCTCGTTGGCGACGCCGCCTTCCAAAAAGATGCGGCCGCCTACTTGGTTAATGGTCACACCACTATAACCTTGGAGCAATTGGGTCGTTTGTGTGCGGACGGTCTCCATCGGCAGACGAAACACGTTGATCGTGTACGTTTGCTGCGAGCCGTCGTTGCGAATCACCAAGAGCGACGTATTGCCTGGTCGCATACCAACGAGCAAGATGCGGTCACTGTTGTTAGGAATGCGAACATCCACAATGCCGGGCGTCCCCTCGGAGTAGCTCCGAATGTTCGCGGACGGGACGGAGTACTGCTCGTTGACGGCGATCGAGATCTCGCTGCTTGACGATCCGGCCGGGGGCCGCGCGTTTGGCCCGGTGGGAGCGGTTTGCGCGATCGCCGACGCTCCTGAAACCATCGTGCCTACACACGCGGTGCACGCGAGAACTGTGCGAAGAAATTTGTTCATCTGCATAACGATCTTTATCGAGTGCCCGTAATGTTTTCAATACGAGGTGTTTGTGGCGCCGGAATCCCGCGGACTCGAGTCTGCTGTTGGTCGCGGCTCTGGATGAGGTTGTTCATTGTTGTTTCTGGGAGCCCTTCAACAACGTTGATGTCATCAGGATTGCGCATCACCAATGACAGTCGGCCTCGGTCCTGCGCAAACACCAAAAGCGCAGCTTCTTCAAGGGTCACGGACAAGGTCACCATCGTGACTTCAGCTCTTGAGGATCCATTGTTGCTTGCGTTGTTGGACGCCCCCGGTTGCGCAGCCGCAACTTCGCCGCCAAGATCGCGTCCAGCAGCCAAACAAAGCACGTTTTGAAGCAACGAGATCGTGACGCGTTCGGCGTCTGAATTGGTGCGCGACATTGTCCCGAAGAGATCCACACGGTCGCCTGCTCGAATCAAACCGCTAAAGCTTGATGTCGCGTCGGCGCGAATGGTGACAGCACGCATCCCGGTGCGGACCAATAACGACAGATCGCGACGGCCGCTTGAAGTGCTTGCAAGATCAGTCCACAAAAGCGCCTGGTTCGCACGGACGGCTGTGGCGACTTGCACGCCAATGACACGGTTCATATCCGACTGCCGAATGTGTCGATCTTCTAGGTACGCTTCGGGAATCTCTCGAAATCCCAATTTCGCCGCCTGCAACGACTCGCCTGCGACAAGGTCGTTGACTGCGAAAAGAATTCTTACCTTGGGACCTCCAGAGGTCTCGCGCTCAAACTGCCGTTGATAAACTACCAACATGAGGAGTCCCGCGAGAACCGCTGCTACCGAGATCCACAGTGCCTTGCGATTCATGATTGCACCGTCTTCCGTTCAAAACGCTGGTTCAGCAAACCCAAACGTCTGCTGTTTTTATGCGCCATTTGATCGTTCTGCATTAACACAGGTACATACATAGCTAAAACCCAATCGCTCGAAAACAACTTAACTCCATATTCGCAATCGGGGACTTGTTAAGGGGCCCCAATCGCCAGCATTGAGCGGGAGGTGAGTTTTAAAAAAACCTTTTCAATTCGAGTACTTGAGACAACAATCCAGCGACTGGATAGGCTCAGTTGAGCGAGTTGCCATTGGTATTCTTCTCGACGCTCAAACCAAACGAAATCATACCCCTCCCACCGACGCAACCCGAGCGCGCTGTGGTCTCTCTCAAGCAGTCGAGTCCAAGCGAAGGTTCGATCATCCCAGAGTTCAAGCCGGACATCGAAGGGAATCTTTCCCGCAAGCTCAGGGGCTTCGAAGAGCAGACGATCCGAGAGCGATAGATCAATGAAGACTTGAGCATGGTTCGCGATGGCCGTTTTTAGGATGGGGATTGTCTGAGCGAATCCATCCGTTCGTCTTGCGATGGTTGCGCGGTGACAGAGCCAAACACTTCCGACCATGCAGAGGCCGACCAAAACAGTGACGGGTCTGCGCTTGAAATTGCGCACGGCGAACGGCAATTGCGTCTTGAGTGCGTGGTCGACCCACGCCACCCCAAAGTGCGCCAACGCGAGCGCAAAGAACACCTGGTGACGGTTTGCCCACAGACCAAGAAGTGCGGTAGCTCCGCAAAGCCCCACGCCAAACCGATCCAATCGCCAAGCACGTGCTCGCACGATGACACCCAGCGTGAGCAGCATTGCTAGAAAAAAACCAGGGGTCTCTCTGACGCTTGCAAAGGACCACTCTTCGACCCACTTGCGCAGAAGCGGGTTGAAGAGTGTTCCGCGAAAATGTGAGGCGGTCGCAAAACCGTAGGGGGTTGCCAGCAAACACAACAAAGTACCAACAAAAAGGGCGCTGTTGGCCTTGCGGTCCTTTGGCTCGACGAGAGTGAACAGAGCGATCATCCCCGCCAAGAGCGGCGCGGATCCGTGCGTGTTCGCCCAAAGCAATCCGAGCGCAATAAGAGCTGCTCGACGTTTGGGGGTGAGCCCCGAGCGAAGAATGAATAGCGCAATGGATGCGTAGACCTCTGCAAACGATTGAGCACGCGCCGCGAAAAACGGAGCGGCGACAATCGCGGCCAACAACACCACCAGCGCAGGACGCAAAGACGACGAGCGACTTCCCCAAATCGGAATCAACAGGGCCACTCCTATAAGCACCGCACGAACGGCAACAACACCGGTGAGATTGCCTAACCGATACACCCCGTACCAAATGCAGTGGGCGAGCCACTGAACGTCGATCCACGGTTCGCCGAGCCCCAAAAGCGTATCGGTGTTGTGGTGAGGCAGCCCGTGAGCAAGAATTTCTCGCCCAAATCGCAGGTTAAACCACGTGTCCGCGGTGACGACGCCCTCGGCCCGCAGACCGAAGCACACCGCGAGAACAGTGATCACTAACAGCGCGCTCTCCGAGGGAAGAGTGAGGCGCTGTCGCAACGAACTCAACGCAAAATAGCCGATGCTTCTTGCGCAAAGGTCGCAAGACTTGTGCGGCCCTGATCTTCACCCAAGACGTACATGACGTTGGCGCTTCCACGCTCAAACGTCAGTAGGTTTTCACCGTGAAGAGCTTCGCGTGTTCGTGGATGACGGAGTGGAATAAGCGTCCAGCCATCACGAACAAGCTGTGTACGGAGCTGCTCTTCGACTCGTGCACGGGGTGTGCGTCCTTCATAAACGTTGTATGAGTACGCGGTCCCGACCTCGTAGGCGCTCAGCGTTCGACGCAGCCCTGTGGGCCGCGGAAGCTGAGGAACATCACGCCCTGGAGCATCGCCAGTGGGCGGAAACATCCGCGTGAGATTGAGCGCGCCGCTTCCATCGGACCAGTAGCCAACCATGTGCGTCCGGGCGTTGGGAGCCGTGTCTCTTGAGATGAACACATATCGAAAGCCTCCCACCGCGCTCAGGTCTCCAGTCTCCGTGGCACGCCGCAAGCGGGCTAAAAACTCTGCCATGGCGACACGTTGTGAGCCCATATCCAGGCAAAACACGATGGCTTCGGTGTCTGTCACCGTCTTAAACGTCGTGAACGGAGTCTCCGTCACTTCCGTTGCCGCTTCGCCGAGTGACCGCTGTGCGCTCTCTGCTTGCTGCAAGTATTCGTGAACTTGATCGCCAAGACCTCCGCTGCGACCATTGCATGCACGCGCATAAAAATTGGCAGCAGTCTCAACGGAATCATTCGTCGTTCCGGTTGCAAACTTCAGCTGTGCGCCGTTCAGCGAGAGCGTGCGGGTGCGCGAGAGCCCTTGTCCATCAACGTACTGAAGCAAGCTTCGTCCGAAGTTGAGCATTCCCTCTCGGCCCGTGTCAGCGTTGACCTTCACAGCGACGGCCAACACCGCGTTGCCGACACACAAAGCGAGTGTCGCGACACGCACGGCGTTGGGTGCATAGTGCAGTAAATTTCGCATCGAAATGAGCTTTCCTGACCTCAGAAAATGGGGATAAATCTTGAGACAAGTCGTCGAAGGATCTCGCCGACGCTGGTGGGCTTCTGATTGCAACTAACCGAGTGTTGTGAGCTGAGACCTGAGCTTCCACCGCCGATATAACCGGGCTTGTTGACGCTCGAGTTTCGGCGGACAAACGCGCCTTTACCCAGGACTCCGTCCACAAGCGAGCGAACGCCCGGGATGTCGGACAAGAATGAATCAACGCTGCTGCTGTCCCAGCCCACGGGAGGTGCATCAGAGACAGACGTGTCGCCTGTGCACGCTGGAGCGCCTTCGCAGTACTGAATGACCGCGTAATTCCACGCGCAACCCTTAGCGATCGCGTTGTTCTTGATCTTCTCGTGCACCAACTTGTGCGAGAAAATCATAAACGCCCAGATCATGATGAAGAACGGCAGGGTGATCGCGGCCTCTGTGTAGACCGCGCCCCGCTCGCTCTTGATGAGCTTGCGGATCGCCTTGCCGAATCGAGTTTTTACTGTGCGACCGAGGTACATAGTTTCAGACCGCTTTCAGTGAATGATCACTCGATCAGAGATCGAGCCAAGGTTAAAGCCACCGAATGCACCGCCACCGCCGCCGCCAGCTGCAGCTGCGTCAGAGATTCCACCACCGCCGGCGATTGAGGAGGGCATTCGGACCCGACGCATGCGAGCGGTCCAAGACATGTTCCAAAGCCACTCTTCTTTGCCCTCGCCGCCACCGTAGTAGAACTCAGCTTGAGCGAAAGAGAAGCGTCCCAGCGTGGTCGCAGCGGTGCGAATCGGTCCGACATCAGTGCCGCCATCGGCGAAGCGATTGCCCGCTGAAACACCGCGAATACGGTGATCAAAGTTGCCATCGCGGCCCACAACGAGGCCCCACACCTGAAAGGGCTCGTCTCCGTTTTCAAGAGACCTCGGGACCAACCATTGCGGTGACATATTGCAACCACCACCGACAGCCTCAACGGCCTCAGCTGGACGTGGACCAAGCTCTTCTTTGCAGATCAAAATCTTCTGCACGCGACGATAGGTCACTCGCACAAGCAGCTCGGGTCCCATGTTTTGCATGATGATCGCTCGCGCATTGACGCGTGCCTCATCAAGAGTGTTGGGGCTCGCGTTCATTGGAAACGGTGGTGCCGGATCGATGCGAATCGAGTTGCGATTGTAGCACTCTTGCAAGCTCGCATCTTGGCTCGTTGTCCACGTCCCACGGTCGCCACAGAGAGGAGTGTCCTGTGGGCCCTGGATCGCGAAGTCTGAGATTTGGTCTGGAAAATCACGGGCAACGCCGGTCATGGCGTTTCCACGGTACTTCTCTGTCTGTGTAACCAGACGATACGTATAAGCGAACCGGCGTTGTGCTCCGGCTTGCAAACAGATGCGGCTAGCTCCGTTCACTTGCATGTCGCAAGTGTCAGCGTCGGCCCCAGCAGGGAGGTTTGCGGGCACAACCGGAATCGTGGTCGTGTCGCGGCACAATCCAGTGGTTTGATCCCAACGTGCGCGCTGCATGTAGTCTTGAAACCGCTGGCACGATGGCGCATCGCCAGTGTTCAAACAACGATCTTGATCGGGCGTGCCAGGAAGAGTTCGAGCGTTGTCGTCTGCTGGACGACGAAACGCATTCAGGTCCGGAGGCGAGCCGCCTTCACAAACCACTCGCGCAGCGATGTCCACAAAGGGTCCAGAGATCCAGCCAATGACCGTTCCGAGCAAAGGCAGAATTTGGCGTGGAACCCAAGTGATCAGGTCCTTAGTGAACTTCGTTGCCTTCTTGCAGAGCTCATCAAACGGAGCCTTGCGAGTGGGCAGACGAGCCACCGGAGGGTTGCCCAAGCTGATCCCCGCAAGTGCTGGCGGTTGATACGCGCTTTGGACACGAAGCAACGACGCCCCGATTGAAACCGCGGGGGTCGCGATACTCACAGCCTCAGCAGCGGTGCTGCCTAGTCGCAACAACGTGCGAATTGGCTCGCGAATGCTGTTGTAGAGAGAAAGCAACCCGTTGGCCGCAGCGTTTGCAGGAGCGATCAATGGACATGCGATCGCAGCACACGGTGGGCAGAAAAAGCCAGCCGCACACGCTGCAGGCAAGATCACTCGACCAAGCGCCGCAGCCATCAAATAAAGTGTGTACACCAAGATGAGAATGGCGAGGAGTCCGGCCATAATGATGTTGATGAGCGCGATGAGATTCATCCCGCGCGCCTTGAGCACAGCACCCGCGAAGGCGGCTGTGTCCGCTGCGTCTTGCATCCGCTCGCGATAGATAATCGCCTCTCCAATACCAATGAGGTAGTAGAGCGTCCCGACTAAAAAGAGCGCGAAGAACAGGCCGATAATCATGATCGCGCCTTCTTCGTCGCGCGATCCGGACTGCTTCTTAGGCATCGCGAGAGCGTGAGCCCCGCCAGCTAGAGTTGGGTCGGCGAATCTCATCGGCACTCTCCCTCGTTGCCTTCTCCAGGCTTGTGCCCGCACATGTAGTCTGCGCGGTAGGCGTAATTGTTAATCGAGCCCTGATTGGGCATAGAGGCCTCCGCGCGAATGATCGCGAAGCGTTGCCCTGTGATCAATCCGAGCAGCAATCCAGCTGCGTTTGGTGCAGTACGCA
>JANNCG010000219.1:0-4353 GCA_031386385.1 Myxococcales bacterium | reverse complement strand
GACCGAAACTGCCGCAGCGAACGCGGGTGACAACAATCTCAGTGCCGGGAAACCTGCAATAAGCGCACGCGAGATTGGCCACAAGGAATCTGCGGTGGAGAGCATCGGAAGAAGAGAACGACAGGCCGTAACATCAAGTGAACTCTATTTAGCGTGTGTCAGTGGAGAGCGAGTCATGCATTCGCGAATCCCACATCGCGGTGATCCGTACGACATCCTCACGGACATCGACTGCCGGGCGTTATAGGAGACAGCATGTCGTCAAGTTGTTGGCACTGAAGACGGGATCGTCCACAGCGACAGAAATAGCTGTGGATGACAGAGCCCCCATATGAGCGTTGAAGCGCCTAACCCGCGTGGAGCAAAGGGGGGCAGCGATGGAAATTCATTTTGACCATGAAAAACGAAGATAAAACTACGTGTGTAGTGGCTGCGAGCAATCACTCAAAACCTATTCACACGCGAGAGAACCCAGCCACTCCGGCTTGGATCGAACGGGCAGCGTGGACAAAAGGAATGTTGACGGCCCTGCAAGGGGACAAACCTATCAAGTGGTACTCGCTCGCCGACAAACTCGGTTGCGCCGACAATCTTAGAGCTGCGTGGACTTACGTCCAGTCACGCTCAAAGAGTGTGGGTGTCGATCGACAGTCGTTGGAGAGCTTCGCGCGAAAGCATGAAGAATACCTCGTGAATTTACAGACAGAGTTGAAGCAAGGGAGTTACAAGCCTGCGCCGATGCTCCGTAAGTATATTCCAAAACTGGGGAGCTCAAAGATGCGGCCCATTGGCATCAGTACGGTGCGCGATCGCATCGTGCACGCGGCGGTGAAGCAAAGTATTGAACCGATATTTGAGCGCGTCTTTTTGGACTGTAGCTTTGGTTTTAGACCAGGCCGCGGAGCAAAAGACGCGCTTCGAAAGGTGCAATCCCTGCTCAACCAAGGGTATCGCTGGGTGGTCGATGCAGACATTGAGTCGTTCTTCGACTCAATCGATCACGACCTGCTCAGAGACGCCATCCGCGTACACGTGGTCGATAGCAAAGTACTTTCACTTGTCGATTTGCTGGTGAAGCAACCAGTGATGGAAGGCGAGATCAAAACCTACCCGACGAAAGAAACGCCGCAAGGCTCAATCCTGTCGCCGTTGTTGGCCAACATCTTTCTTCACTCGATGGACCAAACGCTCACCAACGCGGGCTTGCAAGTGGTTCGTGATGCTGACGACTTGGTGATTTTGTGTAAGAGCGAAACCGAGGCAAATACTGCACTGGAACAGCTCAAAACAGAATGCGGCAAACGCAAGCTGACGATCCATCCGAGCAAGACCAAGGTGGTGAACGAGGCGGAGGATGAGTTCGATTTTCTGGGATACACGTTCCGTAAGGGCGATCGATTCCCGAAGATCGCAGCGTCAAAGAAGTGGCGCGCCGCGATCGTGGCGTTGACACCTCGAAGCGTTGGCAAATCCATCCACACCGTGATCGACCGAGTGAACAAAACGCTCAGTGGAATATTCGAGTACTTCAAGCACAGCTCGTATGGCCGTGCGTTCGCAAAGTTGGACCAATTTGTACGGCGAAGACTCCGTGCGATTCTTCTTCGACAAAACCACAAAACGTATACGTACGGACGAGGCCGGGCGCAGAACGTTTGGCCCAACAAATGGTTTGCAGACCGAGGTCTCATTTCTGTCTGGGAGGCTCACGCCAATCAGCGAGAAGCTTGGAATTCTGCTCGTCAATCTCGGTGACATCAGGTCCATCGTGGAGAGCCGGATGCGGGAAATCCGCCTGTCCGGTTCGGTGGGAGGTGGCCCCCTCAAGGGGGCTGCCTACCCAATGTGCCCTCGCGCTGCTAAGTAAACTGAATCAGCCATTGTGCGCTCAGGGTCCCTTCGCGGCGTGCGCCACTCAGGGTTGGTGCGAGGTGCTTGTGCGGCCATCAATCGTTCAGTCGATCAAGCGAACTTCGGCTGTGAATCGCTCAGCGCGACTCTGCTTCAAACACTCGCATTCGCTGCAAGCCCACAGCATCTCCCGCGAACCCTGAGGAATGCCAATGACGATGGGGCCCTGAGCGCTTCGCGAAGGCACTTGCGAGGAGGCTAAGTCCTCATCGCCCACTCGGGGCCAACGACTGTTACGCGTACTAGCGTGCTCAGTATGGCGCACGCTTTTTCTTGCGGGGTTTAGTCATGAAGCACACACTTCGTCGCACTTCATGACTCACAAACCTCGCGCGAAGTCACTCGCGATAGTCTCTCTGCGCTGCACACTCAGCACGCTCGTCATGCTCACCGGCTGCCGATCGTCGCGACCCGCACCGACGCAGAACCAGACGCCCAATCCTTCTTCCCCTGTCGCGACACAACAACCGACAACCCCTCCAACTGCACCAAGTACCAACCATACTGTGACACCCTCAGGTCCCTCTTCGCTCTCTGAACAGACCGCCGCCGCGGAGTCCCTCACTCACCTCGGAATCGACCTCTACACTCGACTCCGAAACCAACCGGGAAACCTGGCTCTGTCGCCCGCCAGCATCGGGATCGCGTTCGGCATGACTGAGCCGGGGGCGCGTGGCGAAACGCTGGCCCAAATGCGCACGACGCTGCACTCGTCCCTTGATGCGACACGACAAGCTATGGCGCTCGGCGCGCTCTCTTCGCGATGGAACGGAGGGCTTGGCTCACAAATCACCGCACGCGTGGCAAACCGTCTCTTCGGCCATACCACATACACGTTTGAGCCTTCGTTTGTCTCGCTCACGGCGGATACGTTTCACGCACCACTCGAACGGGTGGACTTCACACAGGTCGATCCAACCCGAGCGCATATCAACGGCTGGGTCGCCGAGCAGACGCTCAACAAGATTCGCGATCTCATCCCTCCGGCTGGGACCGACGCAACCACTCGCCTTGTGCTCGTGAACGCGATGTACTTGAACGCGCCGTGGGCCGAACCGTTTGAACCACGCCAGACTCGGCCTGGACCCTTCTACGCGAATGGGACAACCAGGGCGTCAGTCCCCATGATGCGACAGGTGTTTGGTGTTCAAGCCACTACACGCACGTTGTATACGCTGGTAGCTGTTCCGTATGCGGGGCGGTCGCTGTCCATGTTGCTGTTTTTGCCGCCGAGTCGCGACGGCCTTGCGCAACTTGAACAGTCGCTCTCTATGGGTGAAATCAACCAAGCCGTCGCTTCGTTGAGCAGCAAGCGTGTGGATCTATCGCTTCCGCGCTTTCGCGTGACGACCGATAGCATGCGTCTTGCTGAACACTTGGATACGCTGGGGATGCACCTGCCATTTCAACGCAACGTGGCCGATTTTACGGGCATCGCAAATCCACCGGACCCAAGAGAGAGATTGTTTATCTCTGAGGCGTTTCACAAGGTATTTGTCGAGGTCACCGAAGCCGGGACAGAAGCCGCCGCGGCCACCGCGATCACCATGATGCTCGGCGGCGGGATGCCCCAACCACCGGAGCTCACGCTGAACTTCGATCATCCATTTCTCTTCGCCATTCGCGACGACCAAAACGGCGCGCTGCTCTTTCTTGGGCGCGTTGTAGACCCTCGATGAAGCGCTAGCGCACCGATACGCTTTTTCTTGCGGGGATTAGTCTGCAAGCACACACTTCGTTGCACTTAATGACTCACGAAGTTCGGGCGAAGTCGCTCACGGTTCTCTCTGTTCTCTTCACGCTCAGCGCGCTCCATTGCAGCACGCCCGCCGTACCCGTCGATGCGATGGATGGCGGGGTTCAAGACACCGGAGTGCTCTCGCCAGACACGGGGGTGTCGATGGATGTCCCGAACGTTGCACCCGACGCAGAGCCGCCAGCGGATACGTTTGTCGCGGACACATACATCCCGCCAGTGCCCGTGACGGTGACCACTACTCGGGGTGCGGTGGTGGGGCGATCGAGTGAAGGGGTGAGCGCGTTTTTGGGGGTTCCGTATGCGGCGGCACCGACGGGGATGCGTCGGTGGAGGCCAGCGGTGAGCCCAGATCCTTGGGCCATGCCGAGGGACGCTGTGCAAAAGGGGCCCGCGTGTCCGCAGAGCCCTGCGCGCGATCCGATATCGGGCCAGACCTATACCGTCAGCGAAGACTGCCTGAGTGTTAACGTCTGGACCGGCGCGCCCATGGTGACAAACGCGCTCAATTTGCCCGTCTTTGTGTTTATCCACGGCGGAGGGTTTGTCGGCGGTACCGGCTCGCTTGATCTCTATGATGGCCGAGCGTTGGCGGCGCGAGGTGCGGGGCAAGTGGTTGTCACGATCAACTATCGCTTAGGTCAGCTTGGATTTTTGGCGCACCCCGCCCTCCGCGCAGAGCAAGG
>JANNCG010000208.1:0-3636 GCA_031386385.1 Myxococcales bacterium | reverse complement strand
CGTCTTCGATGCGATGTTCACGGATATCGCCGCGCAGCGCGCTTATGCATTCACCAATGGGGGTATGCCCGTTCGAGGCGACGCTGGATTCACGGCGGATGGCTTTATCGAGCTTGGGGCAAACGGGTTGCCCATGGGGATGGTGACTCGACTCTCGCGCAACATCATGTTCACCCGAGGCGATGGCGTCTTCTCAGGCAACGATCGAGTGGTTGTGGCATCCGGCGGACGTGCGCTTGAGGTGCAAATTTCAACGGGAATCGTCACAGACCTTGGAGGCTTTGTGCCGAGCTCGCCGGTCCTGTGTGAGGGGTGGCAGGGCTTCTTCGGCGTCGCTGAATTGATCGACGGTGAGACTTGGTTAGCGTTTAACCAGACGGCGGGAGTCTCTCGCGCCATCGTGAGACAGAACGTCAGCAACGGGCGGACACAAATTGTCTCTGTCTTCTCCGGCGTCAACGGGGCGCTGAGCGATCTTTGCTCCTTCACCGTATCGCCGCAGCGAGACCGCTGGTACCTGCACTACGAGGGCAACGGTTTTGCACGAAACGGCGACGAAACGCTCGCGTTTTGTGACGCATCCATCAACCGAACAGCGAGCTTTCGCATGACGGCGCTGTTTACCCTCGCGTGTAGCACAGCAGATCATGAGGCGATCACCGGCGACGATCGTGGCGGGCTTGTCACGTCTCCCACCCGAGTGTTTGTCACCGGTGACACCAACACCGCGACATTCTCTCTCGCCGACTTGACCGGCGCCGTGGCCTTGGGACGCATTCTCGACTCGCTCGTGAGCGACATCGGCACCGGACAGATCTACTCGTTGGCAGATGCCTTTGGAGCACCGCTCACACAAGCCGGAGGCATCGCGATTCAGCTTATTGAGCTCGACGGAACAACCGGCGCCACAAGGCCAACCGCTATTCAGCTCTCGCAACCCATCACACTCATGGGCGCCGTCGGTGCGAACAATATCGGGTTTTACTCTGGCTGGCACCGCGCGGTCATTCACGTTGGGAGCAGCGTGTTTGATATCGAGCTTCCGTCTGGACGTGTGTCGCTCGCAAGCGCCGTGCGTCCTCAGCCGATGCGCACGCCGTCAGAGGCCTGGGCGACCTGGGGCGTGGCCGAGTTTTTTGGCAACGAGCTCTCTATCGCTTATGTGCAATCCCCAACGGCGATCGCGCGCACTCGCATCTCAGACGGACTCACGGGCGTCATCGGCGGTTTTGCAAACCTGGCCGATATGGCTTCGATCACGTTCATGCCGCAGCTTGGTCGTTGGTACTTTCATCACGAGGGGACCTCGCAGTTTCGTGGCGTGATGGGTGGCGAAGAGACCGTCGGGTTCTGCAACGGCAGCTACTCTGGCGCGCCCTGAGGTTAAAACATTCAGGCAATTCGAAGGATCTTCGAGCCGCGAGAATTCCAATGAATTAGAAGAGAATTCTCTCGCTATTTCACGCGTGATCCGGCCAAATTGTGGAGTGTGTGCTTATCGAAAGCACGAAGTTTCAGTATTTGGATTGAATGGAAGTTTATGAGAATTAAATCAATTGGTGCGGTTTGCACCATCTTCGCCGCAGCCTGTAGCGCTCCGGCAAATCCCGACGGTGGGCCCAATCCGGGCGATGCAGGAGATACCGGAGTGGTCGTGCGGCCTGACGTTCCGCCTGGCACGGACGTCCCGAACCCGCGAATTGATGTTCCGACTGGGGCGGATGTTCCGAACGCCGCGGACGTTCCGAACCCACCAACCGATACCGGCGTGTGTGGGATGGGTACAACCGCATGCGGAATGAGCGGTTGCGTTGATACGCAAACGGACAACATGAACTGCGGCGCTTGTGGCACCGCTTGCCCGATGGGCAGAACTTGCCAAGCTGGAATGTGTGCTTGCGCAATGGGCACCACGATGTGTGGAGCGACCTGCGCGAACACTATGACGGATTCGATGAACTGCGGCGCTTGCGGTACCGCTTGTCCGATGGGCCAGATGTGCGTCGCCGGCGGATGCCGTGTGGATTGCCCTGCCCCCAACAGCATCTGTGGGATGGGCGCAATGATGACGTGCGTGAATCAGCAGACCGATTCGACCAACTGTGGTGCGTGTGGCAACACCTGCATGGCCGCGAACGGATCCGCTGCGTGCGCGGCTGGAATGTGCACCGTCTCTATGTGCAACGCCGGATTTGGCAACTGCGACATGATGGCAGCAAACGGCTGCGAGACAAATACCAATACAACAGCAGCAAATTGCGGTCGTTGTGGCAACGCGTGTGCGGTACCTGCAAACGGCGCAGCAGCTTGCGCAGCAGGCGTGTGCGGGCTGGGGGCCTGCAACATGGGCTTCGGTAACTGCAACAACAACGCAGCAGATGGTTGCGAAGTGAACCTCAGCAACACCATCGCAAACTGTGGCGCTTGTGGCACGATTTGCGCTGCAGCCAACGGCGTTCCAGCTTGCAATGCGGGCGCATGCGCGGTCCAGAGTTGCAACATGGGCTTCGGCAATTGCGACATGATGGCAGCAAACGGCTGTGAGGCAACCCTCGCGACAGACGCAGCCAACTGCGGCGCCTGCGGAACGCGTTGTGCCATGGGCCAGAGCTGCGTTGCGGGCATGTGCCAAGCGGCACCCGTAGCCGGCGTCGGCGGTCCTGTGTTTCAAATCAATACGCTCGGTACGACCAACTGTGTTGCGGGACCAGACCACGCAGCCATCACGGGCGACGACCGCGGCGGGATTGCGCTCTCATCACAGCGCGTGTTCTACAGCGGAGACAGCGCAACGGGCGCATTTGATCGCAACACGGCGATCGGCGTCCGCATTGCACCTGCGGCAATCTACGACTCCATGGTCGGCGATTTCCGTTCACAAACAGCGTACGTCTTCGCCACTGGCGGAGGCATCGTCGGCCAAGCCGGTGGAATGGCGGATCGTCTGATCCCCCTTGATCCAATCACTGGCGCCGCGACCGGGACACCGGTCATGCTCTCAACGACCGTGAACCTGACCGGCAACCCGGGCATCTTCTCGGGCTGGGGTCGCGTCGTTGTCCTAACGGCCGGTCGTGCATTTAACATCATGATGCCCTCGGGCCGAGTCACTGATGTGGGCGCCGTAGCCATCCCCGCTGCGCACAACAACTGCGAAAGCTGGGCGTTTTGGGGCACCGCTGAGTACTTCGGCGGACAACTCTACGTGAACTACGTGGCTTCACCAACGTCGATCGCGCGCATGGCGGTCCCGAGCGGAGTGATCGCTCAAGTCAACGCGTTCGCAAACCTCTCGGACATGTGCAGCTTCACGGCGTCTCCTTGGACCAATCGTTGGTATTGGCACCATGAAGGCTCCTCTCAGTTCACGATGAACAACGATGAGAACTTCGGATTCTGCGACGCTGCGTACACCACAGACGCCTTTCAAGTGACCTCGCTCTCTACCTCCGCGTGCACCTCTCTTGAGGTTAACGTGGCAACAGGCGACGACCGCGGCGGGATCGCGCTTACAAACACTCAGGTCCTTCTGTCAGGCGACGGGGCAACGGGGCGCTTCTCGCCTGCCGATCTCTCTGGCGGCGTAGCAACGGCTCGGATTCTTGACGCCATGTTTACCAACCTCGCGAATGAATC
>JANNCG010000165.1:0-7282 GCA_031386385.1 Myxococcales bacterium | reverse complement strand
CTCAGGCGCCCCGGACGGAACCACCGAGTGAATGATCGCGAGCTGCTCAGCGAGTGATTCTGCAAGCGCCTCGCGCGCCCGAGCGAGCGCGGGAGCCTTGACAACCCGTCGACCGATCGCCTCGCCGTCGACCCAATCCATCCAATACGACCCCCGTCCCGCTGCAACCAAGTCTTCTGTGTACCATTGCGCCGCGGGGGTCTTCACACCAAGCTTTACTGCGTAATTGACGATCTGTGCCTCTTCGGCGCGCTTGAGCGAGCTTGGCAACGAGCGCGCCGCGTCTGAGCGAAGCACCCACGTCTTCGAAAGCGCATTCTCGCCCATCCCAGTTGCCTCTACGCGAAAGTTCTCTTGGCACGCACCGCCAGAGAGCTTGCTCATCGAGAACTTTGCAAACCTCGTGGCATTTTTGGCCTCAAGAAACCCCTGAACACGTTCACTCAGCGCAGGATCCGACTCACTCATTTTTGCAACGAGTGTACTCTGGCGCGCATGAGTGCGAACGTACAAATCACTAAAAGAGCCACCGTGTGGCTTGTGCAGCTCGATCGATCCACGCGCAAAAATGCTGTCGATCGCGAGACAGCTGAGCAGCTCGCCGAGGCATTTAGAGAGTTTGATCGCGATCCCTCCGCGCGAGTGGCGGTGCTTCACGGCAAGAACAACACCTTTTGCGCCGGTGCGGATCTGAAGGCGATCAGTACCGGAGACGGCAACCGCGTCGACCCTGAGGGCGATGGCCCTATGGGCGTCTCACGGATGCAGTTGAGCAAGCCGGTGATCGCAGCGATAAGTGGCCATGCCGTCGCTGGTGGACTCGAGCTTGCGCTCTGGTGTGATCTTCGCGTGATCGATCAAAGCGCGGTGCTGGGGGTGTTTTGTAGGCGCTGGGGTGTTCCGCTCATTGATGGCGGAACAGTGAGGTTGCCTCGCATCATTGGGATGGGCCGAGCGCTTGATTTGATTCTCACCGGCCGCGCAGTGGGAGCGGACGAAGCCTTGCGCATGGGGCTTGTCGATCGCGTCGTCGAGGACGGAACGTGTTGTGACCGCGCGATGGAGCTGGCGGAGGAGATTGCTGCGTTTCCACAGCAGTGCATGCGCGCCGATCGCGCGAGTGTTTATCGTCAGTGGGCGTTGAGTGAAGCTGATGCCATGCGCCAAGAGTTTGTCTCAGGTATCGGCGCAGTCGCCGCGGAGGGCCTTGCGGGTGCGACAGAGTTTTCAGCCGGTGCTGGCCGCCACGGATCGAAGCGTTGACGCGAAGTGTGATTTTTGCGGCGGGAGAAATGAAAACACCGACAAGGATGGCGTGGGGGGGGACCGCCTCAGCTTGTCGGTGCGAGCATTAAGAATACAAACATTGTGCCAAGCTCTAATCACCAAATTATTCATTGAATTCAATAATCATCGCCCTACACATTGCATTCTTGCAATGTTCGAGTTTCATCCGTGAACCAGGCTGCAATCCGTTTCGAGCGGACGGTGGGCATTGAGGGGGCTTACATCGATCGTGTGTAGACCCGAGAGTCGCTCCCAGACGTGAGCGTCAACGTCGTGTTGTTGCCCGTGAGTGTGTACTGCACGGCTTCAGGCTGCACTCCACCCTGAACGCTCATGCAGTCGGCCGGAACCGACACGCCGCCGATCATGCACGCGACCATCCCCGTGCAGGTGGGCGTACCGCTGATGGTCAACGTGTTTACGTTGTTCATCGCAGACGTTGCCCATCGAGCACCGCTGCTGGTGATGGTGCCGGTGCAGCCCATGCTGCCGGTGAACGTGACAACGAGCGATCCATCCATCCCAAGCACGAGCTGCTCGGCAAAGGTCACCGGTCCACTCATACGCACCCGACCCCAGCGACCGATCACGGGGTTCGGACCGCACGCGCTCAGCGCCATGGAGGACAACAGCAGTGGGAGAAATGCAAAACGAACCTTCGATACCGCTAAACTCATTGTGCGACAGATTCTATCGCAAAAGTAGTCGGCTGTATCAAAAGGTTCGGCCGGATGCGCTGCCCCATTGGGCGCCGGACTTAGCGCTCGACGCCGACTCGCTCGCGAAGGGTTTCGGTGCTCGAGATGCCCGCAGCGGCTCCTTGTGGAAGAGCCGCCATCGGCGCGACCTCGGGCATCGCTGCTGGGTCCTGCAAGTACAGTGCGATCACTTGGCGCAGCGGTCCCATGAGCAGATCGGCTAGGACATCTCCGGTCTCGCTCATCGCACGCACTCGCAACTCTCGCGCGAGTTTTTGCGGAACCTCTCCGGCCGTCACCGGCAACGCCGACAACGCCGCTGAGAGAATTGACGCAACGATCGCTCCACCGAGCTCGGTCTCTAAAAACAACGCCGCACGTGCTCGAAAAGCGTCATCACCCGGCGCGAGATGCCGAGTCAAAAGACCCACCAGAGGCTCACGGGTGAGTTTCACAAACTGCGAGCCAGCGGTACGCCACGCGGCGTCCGTAGCGTCGATCTGAATCTTTTCAAGCAATGGGTTTTTCTCTGTCTGTGGTTTCATCGCAACCTCCTTCTCGGTTGGATCACGCTTGCTTGGAGCAGAAGCTTTGTTGCTCAGCGTGGGTTGAGTATCTTGAGTGTTGGACTGTAGCCCCGCAGCGGCGAGCGCAGCGGATGGAGCGTTTTTGACTAACGCCATGGTCCTACGCAAAAGCCAAATGGCTGCGTTTTTTGCACGGTCGTTGTGAGCATGCACCGACGCGACGTTGGCAAGAACCGACGCGGCGTCATAAAACAAAGCTTCGATGCCTTGAGCGAGCACTTCTGGTGCGAGATGCGAGCCGCGCGCAGCATGAGCGGCGGTCGTCGCAGCATCCCGAACGATGGTTGCGCTGTCTACATCCGGAGATGCAAACCGCGACAGGGCGTGCGAGACCTGATCAAAAACGGCGACCACGAGAACCGGGTGCGCCCGATCTTTTGTGCGCAAATTGCGAGCCTCAACAAGAGCCTTACGCGCCGCCCGTGTGAGCTCATCGATCTCCGTTGGAGCTGGTGTTTCTACGGCGCAGTGACTTAGCAGGGCCGTGAGATTGAATGTTCTTTCGAGCTCCGCAGAAAGAGCAGAGCTTTCATTGCGCTCGTTCACTGTGATTTCTCGGTTTCGGTTAGAGGTGATATGGGAGCGCGTGGGCTTCGACGACGAAGTCCGCCGAGAAAACGGGGTCGAGTTAACGAATCGTCGCTCGTCGCGCGAAAAATGAGGCTCGTGTTTGAGCGTCGCGAACGCGAGTGGCGTGGAAGTCTCCAGCCATTTGCGACCACGCATGTTGCGAGTCATGATCCGCTCCTGCGAGGACGCACTCAATGTCCATTGGTCGCGTTGACGTCAAGGTCGTGATACCGTCGAATCGCTTTTATGGCAGTCTGTGTCGGTCGCGAGCGTGAGCTTGCATTCATCACCTCTCGCTTAGAGGCTACGGGTGCTCATGGGATGAGCCTGGTTGCCGTGTCAGGCCCGGCGGGGATCGGCAAGAGCGCGATCGTTGGAGAGCTTCGTGAGCGCGCGCGTTTGGGCGGATTCGCAGTTCTCGAGGGCTTCTGCGCAAAACACTCAGCGTTCGCTCCATGGAGTGCTATCACCGCGCAAGCGCTAGCGTTTTTGCGTGCTCGCGGTGAGCAAGAGCAGCTCGCTCCGGGTGACCTTGAGGCCCTTGCTCCTCTGGTGTCGGGTCGACCGCCGCGAGAGCGCGAAGACGACGACGAAGGTGGACTTCGCTTTGCAGAAGCGCTCTCACGCTTGATCGCTGCAGTGGGGCGCGTCCGTCCGGTGCTCGTTTTGCTCAGATCGTTTGCACAAATCGATGAGTCTTCGCGTGGCCTTCTTCGAACACTCTTGGACAGCGCCGGTCCGGTGGGCGAGCCAACGCCTGGTGCGCCGTCGGCTTTGATCGTAGTCGCCAACCGCGCGGACGAGGCGCTCGATCTTGTCGAGCACCCGCGGGTGTCCGTTGTCAGCATTGAGGGACTGGACCTTGAAGGGACACGAAAGCTGCTGAACGAGGACATTTTTATCCAGAAAATTCACAGCGCAACAGGCGGTTCGCCCAATGAGCTTTTGGGCATCCTTGATCGGCCGCCAAGCGCGCGAACCACCGAGGCCATCTCGCGGATTCAACAGCTCGGAGACGTGCAGAGATCGATCGTGTGTGCGTTGCATGCGGCCGCTAGACCCCTGCCCGTTCATGTGCTCGCTGCCGCCACCGGAAACGATCCGACCGTGACAGCTCGCGCCGTTCCCGCCCTCGTCGATGTGCGCGTCGTCTGGCGAGATCTAGACGGTCAGCTCGGTGACGTAGTGCTTGGCCTTGTCCTTCACGATGATGGCGCCGCTGCATGGCAGACTCTGGACGAAGAATCGCAAGCCAAGCTCGAACAACGTCTAGGTGATGCGCTGCTTGACTGGGGAAAAGTCGCGCCGGAAGAGTCCTTGGCCCACCTGTTGCGGGGCCGAACACCACAGGCTTCGATCGGTCGCGTTGTGGATGTGTGCCAGACACTGCTCCGAAGGCACGCTCCGGCAACCGCACTTCGCATCGCGGTCCAAGCGGGTGAGTACGCCGACGCTGAGACGCTTTCAAAGCTCGCGCCCATTGCGGCTCAAGCAGCGCGTGGGTGTGGTGGCTTCGCCGAAGCCCGTGCGCTTGTCGATCGCGCACGCGCACAAAACGCGGCAACCTCAAGCGATGCCACCCTCGCTCGAATCAGCGCCGAGCTCGCCCTCGCCGTCGGAGACCTTGACGCATGCGAAGCGGCGTTGGTGGCGGCGCGACGGGGATCCGAGCTCGCCGACGACGCGCGAGCGGCAATCGAAGCTGTTGGAGCGGAGTACGCCTATCAGCGAGGCAACCTCGATGAGGCCGAGCGCTCGGCGCGGGAGGCAATTCAGCTGTCTCGCGAAGAGGCCATGGTGAACACGCAGGCAAGAAATACGCTGACAAAAGTGTTTCTCTGGCGCGGCAGCCTGGATCAAGCCTGGGACTGGTGCAGCGAGCACATCGTCCGAGCCCGAGCCCGAGGAGCGACCACCGAGGTTCTGCGTGGAATCATCAACCTCGGCGTGATTGCCGTCCGCCGCGGTGACCTAGAAGACGCAGCGCGACACTTTGAGTCCGCGCGAGCGATCGCGGCGCGTGGCGGAACCATGATGATGCGCGGAGTGCTCAAAGAAAACGAGGCCGTCTTGGCGCATCTGCGTGGACGATTTGGTGACGCGCTCTCGCTATACCAAGAGGCCCTTGGGATCCTTATCCGCGTGGGCCACCGACAATTTTTGGCCCGGGTGGCCAACAATCTTGGCGAGCTCTATGTCCAGGTCGGCGAGACAACACGAGCGCGAAGAATGTGCGAGTATGCTGCGCAAGTTGGTCGCAATTTAGCTCGCGGATTGGTCGCCGAGGGGCTGCTCTTGCGCGGTCAAATCGAGCTCGCCGAAGGTCAGCATGACGCTGCCCGCGGTGCCCTCACCGAGGCCCTCGCGATGTTTGCCGCAAGTGGAGAGCTTGGTCGCGCCGCGGAGGCCCACTTACTGCTTGCGCGGGCCGCACTGGCAGACGGTGACACCGTCAGAGCGCGACACGAACTTGAGGCCGTTTCTGATGACGAAGAGCGCACAGGGCTGCGAGTGGCTGCGGAGCGTGCGCAGGTGAAGACAAGCTGCGCCAGGGCAGAGGGGCTTGATGCGGTCGCTCTCTCGCGCCTATCGCTAGAGCTGGCTGAGCGGGCGGGAGACGTTGATCTTGAGCTGCGGGCGCACGTGCAGTGTGGGCTTGCGTGGCTCGAGCGCGGAGAGCCGGAGAACGCTCGAAAGAATGCAGAACAGGCAGCAATTCGCCGTGCTGATCTGCTCTCTCGCGTCAACGACACGCTTCGAATTTCATACGACGCGGTGCTCGCAAAGACTGGCCTGGCGCGACTGGAGTCTCGACTAGAGATCGTCGCAGCGGAGGCGAAATCGTACCGGACCGTGGCGCTGGATCGCGTCACTCCGACGACTGCAGAGCGAGGCGGCTTGATCGGCGAAGGGGCAGCGATGAGCGCTCTGAAGCGCCTTGTGGCGCGGGTCGCGCCGGCGGACACCAGCGTGCTCTTGCGAGGCGAAACGGGAACAGGAAAAGAGCGCGTCGCAGAGGCGATTCATCGCGGCTCACGTCGCCGAGCGGGGCCGTTGATCAAAGTAAACTGCGCTGCCATCGCAGAGGGGGTGCTGTTGAGTGAGCTCTTCGGCCACGAAAAAGGCGCGTACACCGGCGCGGTCGGCCGGCGTAAGGGACGATTTGAAGCCGCGGATGGAGGCACCATTTTTCTGGACGAAATCGGAGATATTTCGGCCTCGATGCAAGCCTCGTTGCTGCGTGTTTTGCAAGAGCACACCTTTGAGCGCGTGGGCGGAAACGCTCCTATTCGTGTGGACGTGCGGGTGATCGCCGCGACGAATAAAAATCTCGAAGAGGCCATGAAGTCTGGGCACTTTCGCGACGACCTGTACTACCGACTCGCCAACATCACGGTCCGGCTGCCGCCATTGCGAGAGAGACTTGAAGATGTCCCGTCGTTGGCGCTGCACTTTTTAGAGCTCACCTCGCAGCGCGACGGTGTGGCGTCGAAGAAGCTCTCGGCAACGGCGATGAGGAGGCTGTGCGAGTACAGCTGGCCTGGCAATATACGTGAGCTGGCCAACGTGATGAGCAACGCGCTGGTGCTCTCGGACGGAGACGAGATCACAGTAGAAGATCTGGAGATCAGCGTGTCGGACGGGGCGCGTGGATCGTTGATTCCGCCACCCCCTGCGCTGGGGTCTCTGGGCTCACACGGAGGCGCTGGCGGATTTGAGAGGGATCGCTCTGAGGTCGATGTTGTTTATGACAGAATTCGGGGTGGAGGGGTTCCGCTGTTCGAAATGCGCAAAGAAATCGAAAAAGGATGCATCGCTCGGGCCCTCGGCGAGTCGGGCGGAAACATCACTCGTGCTGCAAATTTGCTAGGAATGAAGCGCCCGCGCCTCTCCCAATTAGTTCGTGAATACGGACTTGCGAAACCCGGCGATCCGGAGGAAACTTCAGAGTCATGAAGAACCTCATCGTCTCGTTGGCATGTTTTTTTGCTTTAGGTGCTTGTGCCACCACGCAGTCGTCGATCAGCTCGACCAACACGGTCGCCGTCAACGCTCGGACGGTTGGTACACAGGGTTCAACTCGCGCTCGAACTTTTGAAGTGGCGAACAACTCACACGACAACGAAGGCACTGGTCGGG
>JANNCG010000152.1:0-3806 GCA_031386385.1 Myxococcales bacterium | reverse complement strand
TTTTTCATTGCCTGTGGATTTTATCTGCCTCATCTCCCCTGGTATTATCCGAAAGATATTCTTGATAGCGCAGCTCTTTCTGGCATCAAGGATTACAATAATGTGATTCTCCCGAAAGTTCTCGCCAATGACCTGGATGACCTTCCTGAAATTGGCCGCCAAACCGCCCTTACTGGTGGTACGGGAACCGCAACGTGGAAAGGTACCACCTATCCCAATTCACATGCAGCCTGGAAAACCTCGGGTACCTGGAAAGAGGGTGTCCAAGCCTACCTGGCGAGCATCTACTTTATGGATTTGCAACTAGGTCGAGTTCTTAAAGCTTTAAACAACAGCAGGTATAAAGACAATACCATAGTGATTCTCTGGAGCGATCATGGTTGGAGCGCTGATGGCAGAAGCCGACATCAATGGACGGCACAACGGCGTTTCGTGGAGCGGTGGCGGTTCGAGAGTTGATCTCGGAGCTTGGGGCGCTTCGACGACCAACACCGTCCTGCGTGGAATGGGTGACGCTTTCGGCCTCCCAACTCCGCCAAACCAATGGTACAATAGCACCTTTGGTGGGACGTCTGGGGCGACAGCTGTTGTCGCGGGTGTAATGTCATCCGTCTATGGAATGGCTCTCGCAAATTCAGGATCTTCGTTCTTCAACGGCTGGGACCTCCGTACACTCGTGTGGCGCACAGGGATTCCTTCGTTTCCCACCGCCGATGCGCAACAGCGTGCCATGGGTCCCAGTGTGCAACTCGGAATGGCAGCTGCGGTCTTTGGAGATCGAAGTGTTGCAACAAATGTCGGTGACACATTCACAACGGTGGGCACAACGTCATCGCAGTCCATCGTGCATTTGTACGGCCAAAAAGCGACGGGTGTTTGGGCTCAAAACATCTTCCAAGGTGGCGCGTGGCACGGATGGAACAGCTTTCCTGCGTATGCAAACGGCACTCAAAAACTCAAAATTCTCGATTCATCCAGCGGAAGCACAACCACGATCGACGCGTGGGCCTTGGATTCTGCGGGTCTGTTGATCTGGAGCAAGCGCGCCAACATTGCACCGACCACAAACTTTCAAGCGTTTGCCCAACAGGATACTACGATCCTTCAATCCATCACTCCGCTTGCATTTTACCCAGGGTATGTGAACGGATTCGGCGTCACCGCAACAGGTCAACTCAAGTGGTACTATCGCCCTGTTGGGGCAACAACGGTGTACGCAGGATCACTGACCATCCCCACCCCAACAACACTCGCGTCAGCCATCGTCGCTGTTGCAAACGGCAATCCTGGCTCACCCAAGGTGTACATGTTCGCCCGCAATACGAGCGGACAACTCGTCTATGGCTGGAGCGATGGCGGCTCGTTTTTTGGATGGACTGTGCTCAACCCCGCTGAGACCGATGTCACATCGGTGGATGCGGTGCTTCATCACGAAGGCGTGATGGTCGCGGCGGGTCGAGGCACCTCGACGCGTCTTGGTCGTCTCAATCTTTCAAACGGTACCTGGAGCTGGTCCTCGGTTCCGGTGGCTTCACCCTTCAGCGTCTCGCTGACGTCTTTTGAGGGGGATCCAGCGACCAACGTCAATTCAGTCCGGCTCACCGCAAACAACTTTGTTGGCCAAGTGCAGAGCGCGACGATCTACCAACTTAACTCATGGGTTATTCCCTCAGCCTCGTGGTGGACCACGTGGAACGTCGTCAACACCTCCACTGGTCTCTCAACCACTCCGTATCGAAACGGCGAATGGATGACGTTCACCATCGCACCCAACGGCATTCCGCTATTTCGCGTGATCGATCCGCGATTTCCAAAAACTTGATCCACTTGGAGAAGAACAAATGAAAATGATTCACTCACTCAGTCCACTTTTCCTCGTCTTATCGCTTTGCGCAGTCGGCTGCTTCCCGGCCGCTTCGCCACAAGGTGATGCAGCACAAGATGCCGCGCGCCCCGATGCCGCATCGTCGAGTGATGTCCCCACGACACTCGACGCTCCGGGCTGCGCGACGTTTGACGCACTCAGCTACAACATTCCCGATGATGGTCTTCGTGGACCACATCTTCCCACCACGTACCCGTGCCTCACGGTCGGCATCAACGATGCGTGCAGCGGCGATCCAATCCGTGGCGCGACAATTGAGCTTCGTACCATCGAGGGAACTACAACGACGACAGCTCAATTCGAGCAGCAAGGTTACCCAACTGGTTGTCGGGGCGAGTATACGATTCGTGTGTCCAAACTGGGATTCTTGACAGCTACCGTTGTTGCTCGCCCAATGATGGAACGCGATTCGAGTGGAAACCGATTTTCTGACTACGTCGGAGTGCGTCTCGTTCCTGACCCCGATGCTGGACGTTGATCGTCGGCGCGCTGCACGATAACCCGCACCGCATGCGCAGCTTCTCCGAGTCACGTAACCCGGTTTGCGTGGCTGAGCGCTTTGCTCGCTTCAACGACTGATCGAGCCAAGCATCGGAGGATCGTGGTATGATTGTGGAGATTCATCTGAATCTTTGGGGTCACATCCATTGATTGGCCAAGTGCAAAGCGCGACGATTTACCAACTTAACTCATGGGTTATTCCCTCAGCCTCGTGGTGGACCACGTGGAACGTCGTCAACACCTCCGCTGGTCTCTCAACCACTCCGTATCGAAACGGCGAATGGATGACGTTCACCATCGCACCCAACGGCATTCCGCTATTTCGCGTGATCGATCCGCGATTTCCAAAAACTTGATTCACTTGGAGAAGAACAAATGAAAATGATTCACTCACTCAGTCCACTTTTCCTTGTCCTCACGCTTTGCGAAATCGGTTGTTTTCCGGCAGCGCCATCGCCGGCTGACTCATCACAAGATGTCGCACAATCAGACGTCAGATCATCCCTCGATGCAGCAACGCTCGACACTCCAGGATGCGCCGTGTTCGATGCACTCAGCTACATCGTCCCCGATGTTGGACTACCGCAATTCGTTCCTCCCGGGACGAGAGCTTGCCTCGTTGTTGGCGTAAATGACGCGTGCAACGGAGACCCAATTCGTGGGGCAACGGTTGAACTCAGGATGGCTGATGGTCGCGTTGTTACGCAGGCAAACGACTTTCCGCAATACAGCTTTTTTCTAGATGGTTGTCGCGGCGAGAACACAATCACAGTCAGCAAAGCTGGCTACCGAACGACGACCATCGTCATGCGCCCAGCATACGATCGTGCTCCAGGCGCCTCAAACCAGTTCACCGATGACCTTGGCGTTCGCCTCGTCCCAGATCCCGACGCCGGGCGATAATCGTCGGTCCGCTGCACGCTAACCCGAGTCACGTATCCCGCTTCTCCGAGTCATGTAACTCGGTTTGCGTGGCTCAGCGCTTTGCTCGCTTCGAAGACTTCGCAGACTTCGCGCCCTTGCTCACTTTGCCCGCTCGCTCAGTGTTCGCGGTGGGCAACTCAACCGCTCTTGCCCCATCCGCACAGAGCCCAGTACACTGCGCCGATGAAACGACACGATTGCTTAACGTGTACAGGCTTGTTGTTGATCGGTGCTTGCACGAACGGGGGCACTCAACAAGGCAACGACGCACCGACTTCGCCAACTGATGCAATTGTGTTGCCGACCGACGCAGTTGCACCGCCAATTGACGTGCCTTCTTTGCCAGTCGACGGAGTTTCGTTTCCAAACGATGGGGATCCATTTCAGATCACGATTCCTGCGCGAGCGGTGAGTGTACTCGACTTGGGACCGCCAATAACGCGCTTCGAGACGTCGACGTTTCGCTTCGAGAGCTCCGTGGTCATGGGAGTTGGTG
>JANNCG010000148.1:0-4297 GCA_031386385.1 Myxococcales bacterium | reverse complement strand
TCGCCCGCGCCCATGGGTACCTAACGGTCAAAGAGCAGCGTGAGATGTTTGTCGACACGATGAAAAACATCTGGATCCCCTCGCTCACGGCCATGGGGTTTGACACGCAGAAGCTCTGGTCGCTTGTCCCCGCCGAAGCGGCCATCACACCTGATTGCTAAACCACTGTCACGCTCCTAAAATTCAAATAATATTTCGCAGATTCGCAAATTGCCTCCTTGCCAAAGTTAGTTGCGCGATACAACTAACTGCTATGTCACTCAAAGGCTTAGCTGCAGAGACGGTCGCGATCAGCGATCGTGGATACTATCAAACGACCACTGGGCAACGGGTCGATTTTACCGAGGCTCTTCGCGCAATGTACGACGGGACGGTCTTGTACACCCCCGATGAGCTGCGCGTGCTTCGCGAGGGATTTAGCGCTCCAAGTGAGCGATTGGACACCCGCTTCGAGGTCACTGGTGAGACCACTGGCGCGGCCCTTCGGCGGGTGGTGGTGGATGAGGGACGCGCCCAGGTGTTGGCGCTCAATTTCGCTTCTGCAAAAAACCCAGGAGGAGGCTTTTTGGGCGGCGCGAAGGCGCAAGAAGAGGACCTCGCGCGGGTGTCTTGTCTGTACACATCCCAGATCACCAAGCGCGCGTACTACGATGCCAACCGTGCGGTTGAGTCGATGCTGTACACCGATCACGCGATTTATTCGGCTGAGGTTCCGTTTGTGCGTGATGAGCGGCTTGAGCTGTTGGAGAAGCCCTTTACAGCGTCCATTCTGACCATGCCCGCGCCCAACGCGGGTGAGCATCTGCGACGAGAGCCGGACGATCGAGTGAGTATTCGTGCTGTTCTTGAGCGACGCATCGAGTACGTGCTGGCGATCGCGCGGGCACATCACGCACAGACGTTAGTGCTCGGCGCATGGGGGTGCGGCGTGTTTCGCAACGACCCCGTCGAGGTGGCTGAGTTGTTCGCGAGAGCGCTCAAGTTGCCGGCGTTTTTAGGCGCATTTGAGCGAGTTGTCTTTGCGGTTTATGATCGCAAAGAGGGGTTAAATCGTCACCCGTTTGAGCGGCAGTTTGCCAAGTATCGCTGAGCCCTTGAATGGGGACTGCGAGGAGGCTATCATTTAGATATTGTGATGGGAGCTCGCGCAAATCGTCCTCCTCCCGTGTGTCCGTGCTGCGGTGATACTCGCGGCACGATGCGGAGGGAGTGTGTCTGGTGTGGTGACGTCGCCAGCGAGCGCGAGTGGGTCTCAGAATTGGCTCTGCCCTCGAGGGGAGAGAGCTCTTTCATGGCGCTGCAGTCGGGGTGGCTCGCGCTTTTGATGGGCGTGTGTTCGCTTGCTGTGTTGCTTCTGCTCAAGGTGTTGCAAAATCGAACATCGCAACCCATCGCGATCGCCGGTGTTGCTTGGCTGGCAGTCGCGAGCGCTGTGTTGAGCTTTGGCCGTGCACTCCACTCGCGAGGATCCTCTGTGGTTGCATGGCGATTTGAAGATCCCGTACGAAGAATCTATGCGAATGCCACGAGTGAGGATCAAATCGAGTGGCGTGGGACGGGCATGCGGGTGGTGGTGCTTGAGCAGCAGCCCCGAGGTCATTGGCAGTTGATCTCGGACGATCCTTTCAACCTTGACTGTATTCACTTGTGGCTGAATCCAACGAGAACATTGCGGTGGCTCACTGCCGATGAGCGGTTGGTCGCCCGATCGGCACTGGCGCTGCTTCGACTGGGCGCGGATGGCGCGCTGAGCTTTGTCAGCACGCATCAAAAACGGTGGGTTCAGCACGGCGCTGGGACTTCTGCGATCCGGTTCGCGTCCATGAGCGTGCAAGTCCGTGCGATCGCTGGTGTTCACCAACCGAAGCAACGATTGGAACGTGCCATCAGTACGGCGCTGTCTTCAAGCCACCCCGTGCAGAACACTGCGATGGCGCAACCCGGATCGTACCGATCGCCCGATCAACCCGAGAGATCCCAAAAGCTTTGGGGGGTGATCGAGCTGTTTTCGGTGCTCGCTGCGGAGGGGGCAAAGCGCGGGAGCACTCCGATCATGGAGAATGTACGCTTGCTTGCAAGTGAGCCTTTGGACGAGTCAACGCCCCGCACTGTCGGTGATTTTGACGAAGCGAACTTTGCGCAAGATCTTGAGCTTGCACGCGCCATCTGGGATCCAATCGTCGATCGATTTGAATAGGTCTCTGGCGCAAGCCTCAGCGCGCTGTCGCGTCCATTGTTTGGTGTTAGAGCTGAAGACCAAGCATATTGGCTGCATTTTTCGTGCATTTTGAGCTGACGCAAAATTGGGGCGGGTAATTATTGTGGCGTGAGAAGCGTGGCGTCGTTCTTGCAACCCCGTGTCCTTGAGTCCAGCTCCGCAATGCGCGGTTCAGCTGCTCAGGCTCACCCGAAAGACAAGTACCTCATGAAACAATTGCTATTGGCTACGACCGTCGCGCTCGCGCTCACCGCTGTGGGAGGCGATGTTCTTGCACAGGGAGTGCTCGATCAAAACTCTCGTGGCGCAGCAGTTGCCCTCCATTTGGGCGGAGGGTATGGCTCATACTTTGGAGGCGGACAGGGAGACATTGAGCTGCAGCTGCACTTTGATCGTCGCTATGTTGGTCCTGGAATCGCAGTTGGACTTTCGCTGCCAATCGCCAACGGCGTCGGTATCGGACTTGAGGGGCGCTTTGTGTATGACATTCAAGTGATTCCCGGAAAAGCATTCTTCATCACGCCGTACATCGGCGCGCTCGTTGGCTTTTGGAATTGGCGCAACGGGAGTGGAGACTCGGGGGGGTATTTTTGGCTCGGACCGCAGTTTGGGCTCGACCTCAATTTTGTTCTGTTTGACCGATTGCTCCTTGGATTTCGTCCCGTCGGTGTGACTGTTCCGGTGTTTTTTGGCGGACCAGGAGTCGCGTGGGCGTATCATAGCGCACTGACAATCGGCATCACTTTTTAACGATACTGGCTGAGCGGTATTGCTGATATGTAGGCAAATTTACAGCACATCAGATTGTTTGTTTTGTGTATATAGTAAATAGCTGAATATATTGATTCACTATCTATTGATCCGTTGCTATCACGAGTGTTGTCCAACCAACTAAAGGAACACTCAAGATGAATACAACGCACGAACAAGACACTCTTCAACGACACCTTCGCGCTCGAAGGACGGCGCTGCGCGCGGCCATGGCGGTCGCCGGGCTGCTGACTTCTGGCTGTGGAGTGAGCGTTGAAGCGATGCAACAACAAGGAGCGCAAGATGTCCCCATAGTGGCCGATGCGTCCAGCGAGGCTGCAGTACCCAACCGTTGCGACGAGTGCTCGCCGTTGCTTGGCGATGGTCCCGACCAGGGATGCAACGCGGCGTACTTGCAGTGTCTACGGCAGATGCGTGTTGCGGGGGTGGAGTGCGAGCTTGGGTGTCAGGCATGGGGCCCATTTGTGCCGGTTGAGATGGAAGGCTAGAGCCATGAGGCACGTTGATACCGAGCGCACATCAGACGCATTTTTGCAGAGTATTGCGAGCTCATCTCTGAAGCCCCACAAGGGCATCGCGCCGACTGCGCTGCTCGATAGCTATCCGGCTGAGCTGCGCTCGATCGCCGTTCAAACGTGGCTCGCGCGTATGGTGAACGAGCATCGCTCAAGCAACGTGTTTGCGGGCATGCTGCAGTCGCTCATTGAGGCATCACTTCCACTGGATGTGCAGTCTGCGGTGTTAACGATGGCGCAGGATGAGCTACGTCACGCGGTCCTGTGTGGCAATGTGGTGCGTGCCTTGGGGGCTCAGCCAGTGAGTGAAGCTGAGCCTGAGCTGCGAGCGGTTCCACGGCATGCGAGTGTCCCGCCGATGGAGCGTGTGTTGCGCAACGCGATCGCGGTGGGGTGCTTGTCTGAGACCGTAGCCGTCGCGCTTATTTCAGAAGAACGCGTGTTGGCCACAGAGCCGTTGATCAAATGGACGCTTGATAAAATCCTCGCGGATGAGGTCACCCACGCGAAGCTTGGGTGGTCGCTCGCAGGATCCATCGTGCCTACGTTGGATGACAGTGGGCGTGAGCGAACTGAGCGATATTTGCGGGCCGCGTTTGCGCACCTTGAGATCAACGAGCTGCCGTTGCTGGCGTCGAAACCTGAGCATGATGTCGTGATGAAACAGCAGCGAGAGGCCCTTGGGCTGTGTGAGGGCGAGGGGCCACAGGTGTTGTTTGCACAGACAGTGGAGTCAGTGATTATTCCAGGGTTAGAAGCGGTTGGCCTGGATGCGGTGCGATGTTGGAGAGAG
>JANNCG010000117.1:0-6660 GCA_031386385.1 Myxococcales bacterium | reverse complement strand
CTACCGAGTGGTGGCGCCGACTGGCAGAGTTTTATGTCCGTGCGGTGCTCGTGATCGCCGTGTGTGGATTTGCGTACTGGTTTCACTTCGCAGGCGTGTCAAAGGCGCTTCAAGTGGTGACCGCAATCTTGGTGATTACCTGCCCCTGCGCGTTTGGTCTCGCAGCGCCGCTGGCCTATGAGATTGTTCAGTCGAAGCTGCGCAGCGCGGGGCTGTTTCTTCGCACTGCGGGATTTCTTGATCGGGCAACTGCTGTCCGAAAGCTCGTCTTCGACAAAACCGGAACGCTCACCACAGGACAGCTCACGGTCCGCAATCCAGAGGTCTTCTCAGCGCTCTCGAGCAACGCACAAAGTGCACTCTTCAACCTCGTTGCGCGCTCATCACACCCCAAATCCAATGCCATTCGTCGAGTCCTTGAGCAGCAGAATTCTCAGCGATTCTTCGACGAAAACGCGCTCGTGACAGAGGTGCATGGACGTGGGTTAGAGCTCGTTGTGCAACTCTTAACGCAAACCGTGCACTACCGGTTAGGCGCGGCGAATTGGGCGTCAACGACTGCGCAGACAGACGATGAGGACCTGCTGTTCACCGGCGATGATGCAGTTCTTGCACGCATCGATGTCAGTGAGGTGTTGCGCTCTGACGCAGTCGAGCAAGTGCGGGCGTGCCGTGCGGCGGGCTATGAGCTCTGGATCTTGAGTGGCGACACAAAGGCCCGAGTTCAATCCATCGCGGCAGAGCTTGGGATTGCCGCAGATCATGCGTTAAGCGAGTGCTCACCGGACGACAAAGCGCGGTGGATTGCTGAGAATGATCACCAAGACACGCTCTTTATCGGCGACGGGATCAACGACGCCCTCGCTCTTAGCAGCGCATTCTGCGCCGGAACCCCCACCATCGACCGACCCTTCGTCGCCGCTCGGAGCGACTTCTACTTCACCACGCCCGGGCTTGCACCGATCCGTGCGGCGCTTGCGGGGGCACATTCGCTAAAAACGACCAATAGACGCAACCTTACGGCCGCGTTGGCATACAACCTGCTGGTGATCGGGGTAGCGCTCGCAGGCGGAATGTCTCCCTTGCTTTGCGCTGTCATCATGCCGGCCAGCACTCTCGTTTTGCTTTTCGCGACGTGGGTGCAGCTCGGCGGGAGCCATGCATCGTGGATGTCATCATTCTCCAAGCCTTCGTGAGCGTCATATTGGTGCTCTCAATGTTGCTGCTCTTCGCATATATGATCCGGCAAAAAACGCTGGAACATACAGACCGCTTAGCCCTCTTGCCTCTGGACGAGCCTGACGTCAGCAAGGAGGTTCAGTCATGAGCGAAGAGTCTTCAACGGTCCAAACAGAGACCGTCAGCTACGACGACTCAATCGTCCGTTTGTTTACCTGGGCGTCGATTGGCTGGGGCATCGTCGGGATGCTTGTGGGAGCCATCGTCGCGCTTCAGCTCGCCTGGTGGCCCGCGAACTTTGCGTCGTTTGCCACTTTTGGACGCCTGCGCCCGTTGCACACCAACGCTGTGATCTTCGCGTTTGTCGGCAACATGATGTTCGCCGGGATCTACTACTCCACGCAGCGGTTGTGTAAGACGCGCATGGGGCATGATATGCTGTCGAAGCTTCACTTTTGGGGTTGGCAGTTGATCATCGTTGCTGCGGCTGTGACGCTTCCGCTAGGGATCTCGACCAGCAAAGAGTACGCAGAGCTTGAGTGGCCTATCGATTTGGCCATTGCGGTGGTGTGGGTGATCTTCGCGGTCAACTTCTTTTGGACCCTCGCAAAACGCCGAGAAAAACACCTGTACGTCGCGCTGTGGTTCTACATCAGCACGGTGCTCACCATCGCGATGCTGCACATCGTGAATTCGCTCGCGATTCCAGTGGGGCCGCTGAAGTCCTACTCGGTGTTTGGCGGCGCGCAGGATGCGCTGGTGCAGTGGTGGTACGGACACAACGCGGTCGCGTTTTTTCTCACCACGCCCATCCTCGGGATTATGTACTACTTCGTTCCGAAGGCGGCGGGCCGACCGGTGTACTCGTACCGGTTGTCTATCGTGCACTTTTGGGCGCTGGTGTTTATGTACATCTGGGCCGGACCGCACCATTTGCTCTTCACTGCTTTGCCGGACTGGGCACAAAACCTCGGGATGATCTTCTCGCTCATGCTCTGGGCTCCATCATGGGGCGGGATGATCAACGGTCTGCTCACGCTACGTGGCGCGTGGGAGAAGCTTCGTACGGACCCAGTCCTGAAGTTCTTCGCAGCGGCGGTGACCTTCTACGGGATGGCTACTTTCGAAGGGCCTCTGTTGTCCATCAAAGCAGTGAGCGCGCTCGCACACTACACTGACTGGATCGTGGGGCACGTGCACTCGGGCGCTCTCGGGTGGAACGGATTCATGGCAGCGGGAATGTTCTACTGGCTTATTCCCAGGCTGTATGGCGTCAAAGAGCTGTACTCGAAGAAGGCTGCTGACACGCACTTCTATCTCGCGACATTCGGGATCCTGATGTACGTGATCGCGATGTGGGTCGCCGGGATCAACCAAGGGTTGATGTGGCGCGCAGTCACGGCCACTGGGGCTCTGCAGTATCCAAACTTCGTTGAGACCGTGATCGCTATTCGCCCCATGTACTGGGCCCGCCTCGTCGGTGGGACCATGTACCTGATCGGGATGATCGTGATGGCGTGGAACCTCGTGATGACCGCCCGCATGGGTAAAGCCGTCAATACCTCGGTTGAAGTGACCTTTCGCAAGGACACCTCGCCGAAGGTTCGCTGGACTGAAATTGCGTTCGGGATGCCTGTGATCGTCTCGGTGGTGGTGATGGGTTTGCTTGGCACGCTCGCCTTCGTAGACGGCATCGCCGGTGTTTTCACGGTCGGAATGGCCATCAGCATCGGCACGATCGCGATCGTCTTGATGCAGGTCTCTCGAGGTGTAGGCGGTGCAAGTTGGCACCGGTTGCTTGAAGGCCGTCCCCTGGCCTTCTCAGCGTTCACGATGATTGGCGTGATGATCGGTGGTGTGGTTGAGCTGGTTCCGGCGGTGATGCAAAAGCCCACAGATCCTCGAGTGACTACCGCTCCGGCACCACTTCGCCCGCTGGAGCTTGCGGGCCGCGACATCTACGTGTCCGAAGGCTGCTACACGTGCCACTCGCAAATGATCAGAGGTTTCACTTGGGAAACTCAGCGCTACGGCGATCGCTCGACCATCATGGACTCTGTGTGGGATCACCCATTTCAGTGGGGATCTAAGCGCACTGGCCCCGATCTCGCGCGCGTTGGCGGCAAGTATCCAAACAGCTGGCACTACCGCCACATGATGAACCCGCGATCACTCTCGCCTGGCTCGAACATGCCTGAGTACCGACATCTCTACACAACGCGCGTCACCTTCAGTGAGATCGGCAACTCGATGCGAGCCCTTCGAACCGTCGGCGTCCCTTACACCGGCGCGCAGATCAACGATGCTCAGCGCGACGCACAGACGCAAGCGCGCACCATCGTCGCAGACCTTCACGAAGCGGGAATGACCGCAGGTGAAGACTCATCCATCGTCGCGCTGATTGCGTACCTCCAACGTCTGGGTGTCGCAGCCCCGGCGCCGCTCTGAGTACCAAAGCAAAGACACAACCACTTTTCACTAAAGGTGCAATCTCATGTTTGCCGTGATGTTTCGACAAAGCCCTCTGCTGATTTTTCCGCTCATCGGTCTCGCTACTTTTGTCACTATTTTTGCAGCCATTGTGCTGCGCGTCGTGCGTAGTCGACCCGATAGCTTTGACGCTGTAGCCTCGATTCCGTTTGAGGACACTGACACTTCAGAGACCCCATCTGCTCAAGGTGCAACATGAGTGCATACACTGAAGAAACTGAACACGACGAAGCACACGTCTCGAGCGGACTTGGGTCCTCGGTCCCTGCAGACACCGTGGTTCACACCATTGACGGAATCGAAGAGTACGACAATCGGCTGCCAAACTGGTGGTTGTTTACCTTCTACGCCGCCATCGCGTTCGCCGTGGTGTACTGGTTTCACTACCAGCAGTTTGGTGGCGAGGGCTCGATCGCTCGCTACGAGCGCGAGATGCAGCCCGTTTGGGCCGCGGAGGCCGCTCGGTTGCGAGCCGCGGGCTCGGTGACCCCCGCGATGCTCTTGGCGCTGTCTCGTGACCAATCGATTGTGGGTCAAGGCCGAAGCCTATTCACCACCCACTGTGTCTCGTGTCACACGAACTCAGGCGGCGGAAACATCGGTCCAAATCTCACTGATCGCGCGTGGATTCACGGCGGAAATCCCACACAAATCTATCGCACAGTCCTCGCTGGCGTGACCAACAAGGGGATGCCTGCGTGGGGCGCCCAGCTCGGCGCAGACAACGTTCAAGCGCTCGTTGCGTTTGTACTCACAATCAAAAATACGAACGTCGCTGGTGGACGTGCGGCTCAGGGGACACCAGAGTAACAACTCTCAAGGTATATATGGTTCGTCATCTTCCTGTTCTCGAGACCACGGGAGCGCTCCGCGGAGATGGCTCGCGTCGCGTCATTCATCCAGCGGATGTCCATGGTCGCTTCAATACCGCTCGAAAAGCTATTTTTTATGGCCTTGTTGCCTTTCTGCTTTCGCTCCCATGGCTTCGAATGAACGGGCGCCCCCTGGTGTTGCTCGACATCGCCGAGCGACGCTTTTTTCTCTTTGGGACAGCTTTTAACGCGCAGGACACCTCGCTGCTGTTTTTCGTTCTCATGGGGATGGCGTGGCTGTTGGTGTTTGTGACCACCCTTGCGGGACGCGTTTGGTGTGGTTGGACCTGTCCCCAAACGGTCTTTCTTGAAGGACTGTTTCGCCCCATCGAGCGGCTCATTATGGGTACCGCCGCGAAGCGGCTGACGATCGACGCCTCGGCAATGACCGCCAGCGTAGTGGTTCGAAAGACCCTCCTTCACATCGTGTGGGTCGTCTCTGCGGTCCTCGTATCACACGCGGTCTTGAGCTTGTTTGTCGCCCCTACAAAGCTCGCTGCGCTCATCCGCCAAGGGCCAAGCTCGAGCGTCCCTACGTTTATCTTCGCGCTGGTCACCACGGTGTTGGTGTATTTTAACTTTGCGTGGTTTCGCGAGCAGACTTGCCTGATTGTGTGTCCGTACGGTCGACTGCAGTCCGCGCTTGTGGACGAGCACTCACTCACCGTCGGGTACGACAAGGTCCGCGGCGAACCTCGGGGAAAAGTTGAGCACCATGTCGCCGACGCCCCCCCGACCGAAGCGAAGGGCGACTGCGTGGACTGCAAGCGCTGTGTCGTTGTGTGCCCCACGGGAATCGACATTCGCAACGGACCGCAATACGACTGCATCGGCTGCACGGCCTGCATTGATGCTTGCGATGAAGTCATGGACAAGCTCCATCGGCCACGTGGCCTTGTGCGCTATGACTCGCTCGAGGGCTTCGCGAAGAAGCCCACTCGAATTTTGCGATCGAGGGTGCTGTTCTACGCCGCAATGGGGCTGCTGGTCGCGATGACCGGTTTTGTGGCTCTCCGTGGACGCACTGAGTACGTGGTCAACGTCCTTCGTATTCAGGGTGCGCCTTACACCCTTGAGGGGGATGACGTCCGCAACGCGTTTGAGCTCCATGCTGTGAGCAAGCGCGCTGAGCGCACCACGTTGTTGATTGAGCCGGTGGCGCAGAATGGCATTCGGCTCGTGGTTCCGCTGACCCGGATCACGCTTGAGCCCTTCGCGGACCGAAGGCTCCCGGTGTTTGTCATCTCGTCCCGAGCGCACTCTACGGGTGATTATACAACGCAGATCCTCGTGCGGCGCGAAGGGGCAGCGGCCAGTGAGAACCAACTCCTCAGCCTGCCGTGTCTCGCCCCGGGACCGTAACTAAAGACTTGTTATGGAGCCACTCTCTCTCACCATCGCACTGATCGCCGGACTCACAGCGTCTGCGCACTGCGTTGTGATGTGCGGCTCAGTGATTTGCTCGTTTTCACCCACGCCTAAACGGCAGCTTACGTTTCATCTCGGACGAGTGGCAGGCTACACGCTCGCAGGCGCTGTTGTGGGCACCTTCGGCGCAGCGCTCTCTCGGGTCGCGCCGAGCAACATCCAGTGGACCCTTCGTGCCTTGACGGGGATCATCGGAGTCTTGGTGGGCCTGCACACCGCTGGCGTCCTCACGGTGTTCACTCGGTTTGAGAAACTCAGCAAGACGTGGTTTGGCGCGATCACGCCGAGGATATCTGCACTCAATCGCAGGCAAAAATCCTCGCGATTTGCAGGTCACTTGTCTGTTGGGCTCGGCCTGTTGTGGTCCATGGTTCCCTGCGGGATGGTGTACGCAGCGCTGGCCCTCGCGGCCCTCGCCGGCGGCAGCTTGAATGGCGCCGCGACCATGCTCGCCTTTGGACTCGGAACGACCCCCGCCCTGCTTGCCTTTGGCTGGCTCACCCACAAGATGACTCAGTCACGTACCGCTCAGCTCAACGCGAGGGTCCGCGTCGGGCTCGGGTTGCTCATCGCGCTGCTATCGCTCTCGCAAGCCCTCGTGGCGCTGCACAACGGCGGCTGGTTTGGGGCGCAGTACCTGGTCTACTGGGATCATCCGTCCACCTGCGCACCGCGCTAGTTTGACAGCGAC
>JANNCG010001122.1:0-2516 GCA_031386385.1 Myxococcales bacterium | reverse complement strand
CCACAACATTGGCGCGTGTAGCACCTTCGCCAGCGCCACCATTGTGACGGGAAGTAACGATATAATGATTGAGTTTTAAAGTAGCATTCCGCGCTCACGTCGAGTCTGTGGATCGGTATAGGTCCGTGCCCAGAGGGCAGCCATGTGGGGGCCGTCCCCAAAGGCTAGCCAGAGCGCCACCAACAGCGGCACTGCGGGTCGATATAAAACGCAAACGACGGCTAAAATCGCACCCAAAAATGCGCCGCCAAAGACCCATGTGCGGTCCCACCTGGGGGTGTCGATCGAGGTCGCTATACGCAGGTCACTACTCAATGGGCTTGAAGAACTTTACACCAAGCCAGAGCGCCGCCGTGCCCCAAAGCAAAAGGCCCACCAAGGGCTGCACAAGGGACGAAAACTCGTGCGCGAGCGCGAGCTGGCAGCCCTGCACCAGCTGCGTCGAAGGGAGCACTCCCGCGATGGACCCAAGCCACAGCGGAAGCTCACTCAGCGGAAAAAACGCGCCGGATAGCAGCACCAACGGCGTTGCGCTCGAAGCGATCAAATCCGTCAACGTGTCCTCAGAGGACACACCGGACGCAAACAGCATCCCGAGCGCACAAAACGCAAAGCTCCCAACCACGACCACGGTCGCGAGCGCGACGACCGACAGGACCGATGGGGCCAGGCCACGCCACCAGAGAAAGCCGACGCAAAAGAGCACCGCACACTGACCGATAGTCAACGCGATCCGCGAGATAATTTGCGATAAAATAAGCGTGTTGAGCGACAGGGGCGTGAGCGCAAACTTTGCGAGGATATTTTTGCGGCGATAGCGCAAAAGGGGAGGGCCCAGGCCGTACAAACCTGCGAAGAGCGCAGTGAAGGCGATGGTCGCCGGAAAGAGCCCCGCGACGTAGGCGCCATGGAGGTTGGACTCAAGCCGAAGGCTCACCGCTGGACGGCGAGACTCTGTCTGCAAGAGCGTCTGCAACGCGACAGCCGTCAGCTGTCCCGCTGAAGAGTGCACCACTTCGAGCGTGGCCACGGGGTGCTCGCGGCACGCAATAAACGCTTCAATATGAGCCTGCCTTAGCGCTAGCTGCGCTTGCTGCTCGTCCATCCGATGCAGGGTCATACTCGCGTGATATAAACGAAGCTTGGCTGCCAGCGCGTCATTGTCCGCCGATCCACAAACAAGCGCCACGGGACGGCGCTCAAAGGGGTGACCGTCAGCGAACACCAGCCCCAGACAAAGCAGCAATAGCGCTGGAAAAACAAAGGTCAATACAAACGCAACGGGCGTCCGTGCGGTCTCAGCGAGTCGCGCGCGCACCAGGACTGAGAGTGCCCTGAGACCACTGGCGAGACTCCAAGATATTGGCTTCACAGCGAAGCTCCGGTGAAGTGCGCGAATACCGCAGACAGCCCCTGGGGGCGCTTGTGCACTGGCAGTGACGCGATCAGCGAGGCCTTGCTCCCTTGGGCGACGAGCTCACCGCCCACCAGAATCAACACAAAATCAGCGATCGCTGAGGTCTCTAACAGGTCGTGTGTGGCAAGCAAGATCGCTGTGGTCTTTGCACGCGACTGAATCTCAACAAGCATCTGCCGTCGCGCAACGGGGTCAAGATGATTGGTGGGCTCATCAAGGACGAGCAACACTGGATCGTGTGCGAGTGCGGCCGCGAGCTGAAGCCTGCGTTGCTCGCCGCCAGAGAGCGACTCGACCCTTTGTGAGTGCTTGACCGACGGCGCGAGCTTGGCCATTGTGAGAATGGTCTCTCGTAGCTCGGGGCGCTGGTGAAGCGCGGCAAAAAGTGTCGCGTATTCGCCAACTGTTGCGCCCTCAAAGGTCCCCTCGTTTTGCAGAACTGCCCCTAGTATGCTTCGACGAGACAGTGGATCTGCGAGAGAATTTTCAGCAAATGTGACGGTCCCACTTGTGGGCTCACGCAGACCTAGCAGCACTTGGATGAGCGTGGACTTGCCGGCGCCATTGGGGCCGAGCAGGACGGTGACTCCCGGTCGATAAACGCTAAACGAGAGCGCCTTTAATATGCAACGGTCTCGCCATCGTACGGTGACGTTGTCGAAGGCGGCGATCGTTTGTGGCTCAACCATTTCTTGCTGGGGTCCATCGTACGTCTTCGCGGAGCGCGCGGGATTGATATTCACTTATGCATCAGCGCGAGAATATCCGTGCCGCAAAATTCGAGACACCGTCGTTGGGACAGACACAGGGGCAAGAGGGTTGTGCTATAGACCTCGCGCTGGTCATCTCCATTTTCTGGGAGTCTCTTCATGTCTGACGCATACCGTGATGAACTCAATGCTGCGCTCGCTGCCAACGAATCGCTTCGCGACGAGCTGAAGACGCTCAAACAAAGCCTTGAGCAAGAGCGAGACACCGTACGGCGACAGCAAGAGATGCTTCGCGGACAAGGTGTACCCATGCCTCGAACGCCTTCGGACAACAGGCGCTCGGTGATTGTTGCTGTGGCTGTTGGGCTCGGGCTGATGTGCGCGATGTG
>JANNCG010000063.1:0-2656 GCA_031386385.1 Myxococcales bacterium | reverse complement strand
TTGCGAGGAGGCTTGTCCTCATCGCCCCGCGTTCAGATTTGTGGGAGATGCTGTGTGCTTGCAGCGAAGGCGAGAGTTTGAAGCAGAGTCGCTCGGGGCTATTCGCAGGTGAAGTACGATTGATCGACTGAACGTTGTAGTAACCCACGTGCATCTCGCACGACCCCAGAGGAATGCCAATGACGATGGGACCCTGAGCGCTTCGCGAAGGTAGTTGCGAGGAGGCTTGTCCTCATCGCCCCGCGTTCAGATTTGTGGGAGATGCTGTGTGCTCGCAGCGAAAGCGGTTGTTTGAAGCTGAGTCGCGCGGAGCTATTCGCTGGTGAGGTTCGGTTGATCAACTGAACGATTGATGACCGCACAAACACCTCGCACCAACCCTGAGCGGCGGACGCCGCGAAGGGACCCTGAGCGCACAGTGGTTGACTCGGTGTACCGAGCAGCGCGAGGGCATTTGCGAGGAGGCTTGTCCTCATCGCTCTGGCGGGCGACACTAGTCCTGCGAAGGGGCAGGATTCTTGGCGGCGCCCTCGCTTAAATACGAGACAAATCCCAAGAGATTCAGACCCAGCTGCGCGACCAAAAACACGTTGCACACGTCCGCTCCACCGCGCGCGCCAAAGAGCGCAAACAGCTTATCAAACGCCGCGTGACCGACCCCGATACCACCGGGTGCAAGTGGAAGCACTGTGGTCAGCATTCCGATCGGAAACAGCGCCGTGATATCCAACACACTCAAGGTGGAGGGAGCCACACGTCCAGCGAGGATCACAAACAAGACTGAAAAAATGGAGTGCATCCCGATCGAGAGCAGCAGGCCAAGGACAAGCGTTGCAGGCGCACGACTGTAGGCCAACAACGCGCGACCCACTTCGATGACAATCTTCTGGATTTTCTGCACGATTCCGACGGCGGGAGCGGTGACATCGAGCTTGCTCTTCTCGGCCCAGCGACCCGCGAACACGGCCACAACGACGGCACACACCACGCCCAAAGCGAGCAGGTACACGAGAATCACCAACACGGGCACACGCTGATACAGCGCGCTAAATCGGAGCGAGACCGAGCACGCCGCGATAAAAATAAGCCCCGACAGACCCAGCACCCGCTCGACCAAAACACACGTCGCGATGCGCGGGCCCGTAAGCGACGGCTCATTGCGCGCGACGCGGACGTTTTTTAGCACGTCGCCCGCGACGTTTCCCGGGACTGCCGTGTTCGCAAACAGCGCTCCGGCTTGCAGCCAAAGTGCACGCCGAACGGGAATCTCAATGGACAGTCCGCGCAGCAACAAGCGCCAACGAAGCCCGCCCATGGTGATCGAGCTGGTAAACCAAACCGCCACGTTGAGCGCGATGAGCAGCGGATCGGTGAAGACCACGCTGAGCGTGCGAAGGTCGAGCTTGCCAGACTGCAGCAGCCACGCGATCAACGCCAACGGGATAAGCCACCGCATCGCCGTGACCACCAACGTTCGTACGCGTGAGGGGGTCGCGACTTTAACGGCAGCCTCAGCGCTAGACATACTCCGCGTCCAGCGCCGGAACCGCCAGCGACGTGTCCGGCGGCGGTGCATGCGAAGTGCGCTGACGATCAGCGTTCAAACGAATCGAGCGCTCCGCGAGGATCACCGCGCTCACAGCGTCACCCGCGACACACAGCTCTCCACGATCGCCCGTCGCCATGAACTGCCAAAACTGCGCAAGCTGCACACGAAGAGGCTCTTCTTTGTTCACGCCAAAGGTGATTCGGTCGGTGTTTTTGTACAGCTGTTGCAGCCCTTCAAAACCCGCGCTGGTGGGCTGCGCGTTTTGCAGCAAGTTGCCGCCGGCGAGCTCGCACGTTTGCAAAATGTAATCGACGAAGCAAACTCCACGCGTTCCGGTCACACGGATCGAGCGAATTTTGGTCGGTGTGATCCAGTTCACGTGCACCGACGCAGTCACACCGCCAAGACCCGAGAGAAACACCTCTGCGGTGTCCAGCACGTTCTCTTTGACGGTTGAGTGACACACCGATGCCTCGACTTTGAGCGGCCCAATCAGCGAGCGCACTACATCAATGTCGTGCACCGCGAGGTCGAGCAACACGTTGTTGCCGGGCAAAAGATTCTCTGGATAACCACCCACTCGGGTGACAGAGAAGTGAATGGGAGTGCCCAAAAATCCCTGCTGAATCACCTCACGAAGCTTGCGCACCGCGGGGTTAAATCGCTCAACATGGCCCACGGCCATCTTGATGTTGGCCGCTTGGGCAAGCTCGACCAAACGCCGAGCGTCCACCGCGTTGACGCACAGAGGCTTCTCAACGAGCAGGTTTTTGCCCCGCGCGATGAGCTTCTCGGTCACCTCGAAGTGCGTGTTGGACGGCGTCGCGATCACGGCGCAGTCGTAGTTGATTTTATCCAGCTCTTCGACAGTGCGAAGCAGTGGCGCTCCGCCCAGATCTGCTGGCGAAACATTCGCGATTGGGTCGACCACCGCACGCAGCTCAAAGCGCGGCTCTGCGCGGATCACACGAAGGTGATTGCGACCCATTCGACCCAGTCCGAGGAGGACAATTCCAAACTTTTGTTCTTGATGGCTCATTCGCGCGCGAAAACTAACTTGAGTGCTTTCAGGGCGCAACAACCTTCGCGCCGCAGCAAGACAGCGAC
>JANNCG010000042.1:0-14870 GCA_031386385.1 Myxococcales bacterium | reverse complement strand
ACCTTCACCCATTCCTCCAAATGGCGCGCAGGTGGGGGCGAGATAGTTGTTTGCCGTACGAATGAAATCATCGGGCACACAAAATCCACCCATACACGCAGCGAGCATCCCGCGTTGCTCCATGGGCACACGCGCCGCGGGCATGCAGTGCGAACCAGCACACGGACACGCAGGAAGCGTCATCGGATTCAGCACGTCTGGACCCATGTGCGGGCAGCGGAGTGGCGCTGGTTGTGGCGGAAATCCACCGTCGCCGCAGTTGGGTGGAACCTCACAGGCACCTGTCGGCATGTTTCCCATCTGCGGGTCATAACAAGGAGCACATAGCTCGTCCTGAGCGCACACATCGCGAGTTAATATGTCTGCCTGCGCGGCGACCATTGGCACACATCGCGAGACGCAGCCTCCAACGAGCCCACCAAACGCAGAGCAGCGTCGAGGCACATAATTGTTTGCCGCGCGAATGTATGGCTCGGGTACGCAGAATCCTCCCGGACAAGCGCCAAGCCTGCCTCGCTGCGCCTCAGGCACGCGCCCCGCAGGCATGCAACGTGTGCCGCCACAAGCGCATGCAGGAAGCAAGCTCGGATCAATCAAGGGCGGTCCGTTGTACGGGCACATGATGGGCGGCGGTGGTGGCGGTACTGAGGCATCCGAGCAGGCATTGGTCGGCTCGCATGCACCTGTGGAGCGGTTGCCCATGCTGGGATCGTAGCAGGGAGCGCACAGTTGATCTGCGTCGCACACATCGCGCGGAAGCAACATCGCTTGCTCTTGGATCATGGGGATACAGGTACTTACGCAAGCCCCGACGAGGCCTCCGAATGAGCGGCATCGACGCGGGACGTAGCCCGTTCCGGCACGAACGATCGCGTCGGGGACGCACAATCCGCCGCTGATACAGGGCGCCAACATTCCCGCGTTGCTCGCGGGCACCAACGCAGCGGGCAGACACCGCCCCGAGCCGTGTGCACCACAGCATTGAGGGAGCAGTTCTGGATCCAATCCAGGGTTGTTCGAGCCGCACGACACACCAGTGTCACCACGAACATCACGGGGCGTGTCCATCGGGGTCGGCACATCGAGCATCGCGCGAGCGTCGAGAGACGCGTCTAAACGCGAGGTCGCATCCAGCGCACCGGCGTCACGAGGACGAACAGGTGGTCGATCGTCGGGACCCTGCCCAACCACGTAGGGAGCACCACACGCGCTCAACAACACGCAACACAACAACGCGCTGAGCGCGGCGAGTGTCGAGCCGTTGCGTGACTTCATTTCGACTTGCGAGTGGTACGAAGCAACCTTGTTGCTCTCAGAATTCTGGGCGATCATCTGTGCTCCCGAATCGTGAAATTGTGCGAAGTGTATTTCTACACTTCATGATCCATGAAAAGCGCGACCGCAACAACCCTGGATTGATAATGGCTGAAAAAATTCTGACCAAACCCGATCCCCAACTGGGCGACATTTCTTCACACCGAGATCATTTCAGACGAAGTCCGCGTTTCATTTTTAGTTTTGTGGCCACGTTGGCAGTCCAATCTCCCACCTCCATCGCACACGCTGCGGGGATCGAACTCGGCTCAGTCGGAGTCCAGAGTGTGGGTCGCGCCGGAACCTTCGCCGCACGAGCCTCGGATCCCACAGCGCTGTGGCACAACGTCGCGGGGATCGTTGGTTTGCCGGGTGTTCAGTTCACCGTGTCGAGCAACGTGGGTCTATGGCAGCACTGTTTCGCACGCGAAGGTCGCTATGACGGTACTGAGAGTGGGGTCGTCACAAACACGACGGTGTTTATGGACAGTCGCTATCCAACGGCGCGACCGTCATACCCAGAAGTGTGCAACAGCGTTTCACCCGCGATCGTCCCTCAATTGCTGATCACATACCGCATCCGTCCTTGGCTCGCGATCGGAGGTGGGCTCTTAACTCCAGCCGGCGTGGGGTCTCAACAGTTTCCGGATCGCGTGGCGACAACCGCCGGAGCGGCGCCGGCACCGACTCGTTATCAAGTCCTATCGACCAACGCGTTGATCATCAATCCAACGATCGCCGTCGCGGTGGCTCCAACGAGTTGGCTTCGTATCGGCGCCGCACTGCAGCCATCGATCGCACGATTTGCAGGTGAAACGACCGCCAACGCAATTGGCTCGCAGTCTCCGGCGACGGACATTCGGACCGCTGCGGACGCCTGGGGATTTTTTTTCGCGGGCAATTTGGGCGTCCAGGTACAGCCCACACCGTCGCTCACTTTTGGTTTTCACACGCACATCAACCCATCCCCTGTCCGACTCGAAGGCAAGACAACAGCGGTCGTTCGGCCGTACGCAATAAACCCTGCAGAGAGAATCTCGTCCAAGTTCGACAGCGTAGTGTTTCTTCCGCTCCCCAGTATTTTTCGCATTGGAGCGCGCTACGCGAGCCTGCGCGCGGACGCTAATCCCCAGTGGTCCGATCGCGATCCCATGCGTGATGAGGTGTTCGATGTCGAAATCAACGCGCACTTCGAGAACTCGTCGGTGTTTCAGACGGTCACGACGTTAAGCTCAGGCAACGTGCAGGTGGGACCCGGACAGTTCGCTCCGGCCACACCAGAGGCCATTCTTCGACGCAGCTGGCGCGACACTTTCGGCGTCCGGGCGGGCGGAGACTACAACTTGATCCGCAATGTCCTCGCTCTACGGGCTGGACTGTCGTGGGATTTAGGCGCGCAAACAGGCGCGAGGACATACAACGGAGCCGTCGTTGAGTATAACCCCGACGCGGGTATCGACACGGGCGCTTATGACACCGTCGGCGTGAGCATGGGAGCGTCGTATCGTTGGAAGTCCCTAACTTTTGACGTGGCGTACCAGCACGTGTTCACCTTCGGTCAAGTGGTCGAGCAAGGGAGGGCGCAGGTGGTCAGCGGGACTGTGATGATCACTCCTGAGGACTGCGCACGTGGAGCGGGTTATCCGGGGCCAGGAGCGTGCACAAACAACCAAGGAACGTACTCAGCGTCGCTTGATTTGCTCGCGTTTGGAGTCACTGGCCGACTGTAACGCAAACGAGTTTGTCAAAAATTCGCGTGGCGGGGTGCAACGTGCGATGAGCCTCTTTAACGTCTATGAGAGGTCCACAAATCGCTGTCGCCTTGGGCATCGCAATGAGCTGTTTTGCATCCTCAGCTCACGCACGCTCTACACAAGATTTGCTCTACACTCCAGACGTCACATGGAACACCGCGATTCGAATGATTCGCGTGGACATGGGGTTTGCGATCACCGAGCGTGATCGTGAGTCTGGTTTTTTTCTGTTTACCTATCGAGACGCCGCCCGCAGTACCGCGGGGTCTGTGGAGTTTGTTCCGACAACGGTGGATGGGGTGGCGGGAGTTCGTGCGATTGTGCAGCTCCCAGCGATGCCCTCTTACGCAGAGCGCCATCTGCTCTCTCGTCTGGACCGTAAGCTGCACGAAGAGTACGGTGAACCACGCCGCCCTCCGCGTGCGACTCCAACGCCACCCAGTGTGCGAAATCCCGACGTGAGCCGCGATCCCCCGCAAGAGGGCGCACCACAACCGGTAGCTCCGGGCGGGCGAGACGGAGACACCACTCCGGCGCATCCGCAAGAGCAGCGCCCCGCGCCAAGGCTTGAGTCGCAGATGACGCGCGGAGAATTTCAGCTTGGAAATTAACTAGCGTTTGCGAAAAACAACATACAACCTATAACCCTCCCTAGGGGCACATTGTCCCCTGGCAACGCTGCCGCCGAGGTGGGTTGACGACGGTCCGCACGTATCGGTCGCGAACGATCTCACGCGGAGGCGGTGCGACGGCCGCCGGATCGACGCGATGTACTATTGCAGGACCAAACGAAACGCCGTCAAGCGCCTCAACCAACGCGGTGAAGTTCGCGCTTGAGGGTGCGTAGCGCGTGCTCAAGATCGACAGCGCTGTGTCGTATTGCCGGGCGAGCGTTGAGTCATCGTAGAGCGCAGGTGAGCCAACCACCGCAGGATAGTTTCGAATCCAAGCGATGCTGTGCGCGGCACCAAAGGGATATCCCGGAATGGGGGTCCCAATCCTGGCTACATTTGCGAGGAGCAAGCGTGCGACGTGGCGGGATCGGACAACCTCGGCAATGCACTCGGGCGTGTCCACCTCCCATTGCTCGATCATCTTTTCATTCACGAGCATGTAGTCTCGGTAGGCTCCCGCAGGTGCATCGCGACCCATGAGTGGGCTCTCAAACGAGCTTCCGGTGTTTGTCAGATGTGTAAAAAACACCGCGGCGATGCGCGTGCGATACTGTTGGATCTGCAGGGGATCAAGGCGTGCGCCGCTCATGTCGATGATCTGGGGATCGGCGCTGCCGGACCAAAGCAACACCACCACCGCGTCGGGTCGCAACGTGATTCGGATGAGCTTATTTCCATACGTTTCACCTTCCCAACCTCGGATTGTGGGCCACGATGAGACCCATCCGAAGCGCGCGCGTCGAAAGACCGGTTCACGCAAGACTCTCGCGACTTCTTCACCACGGTCGGCGAGGCGCCGCAAGAACACGTCCACGTAGCTTGCCCCATGGGTCGGCGATGTCCATCGCGTCAGCAGCGCTGGGCGGGCTCTCAGTTGCTCAACCTGCTCAGGTGTGGTCCAGCTATACAACACTCGCCGAGCAACGCTTGCATTGAGCACGATGTCTGGCGCCAGCGCGGCGTGCAGTGAGTTGTCAACGAGAGCCCGCGGGAGCTGGACAACAGGCGACGGGGTTGAGCCCACAACCGCAACGGGCAAAGCAACCACTGGCGACGCAACTCGCTGCACTGCCGGTTGATCCACCCGGACTATCACAAGCGTGGAGGTCTCGGTTCGCGAGGGGCGGCACGCTTGGGCCACAGTGGCGAGCACAAAGACAAGCGCGAGGTGGCCGGTTGCGCGAGTTGTGCGATGGTGCGGTGCGTCGAAACGAGCGCAGCGCGTCAAACTGATTGATTGGTCCATTTGCAGCGTCAACACTCCGTCACGATTTGGTCACGGGTATCGCCAAACTGGAGAAAAGCTGGCAGATTTCGCGCCACATGTCGCTCGATAAAAATCATCTTGGTCCTCACGTTGGTCCGATTCGTCATTGGATCGGACGCCTTTGGTTGAAGGTGTTTGGTTGGACGGTTGAGGGTGAAGTTCCGTCTGTGCCCCGTGCGGTATTTGTCGCGAATCCGCACACCTCGGGTTGGGATCTTCCTTTTACACTCGCGGTCGCCTGGTCGCTCCATATGAACGTCTCGTGGATCGGAAAGAGCAATCTCTTCGCGGGTCCCTGGCGTTGGTTTTTTCGCGCCCTGGGCGGAGTCCCTGTGGATCGCACGAAAAATGGCAACCAGGTGCAAAAGATCGCTGACGCGATCATGAACGAAGATCGCTGCTTTCTGGTGATCGCGCCTGAAGGCACCCGCAAGAAGCGTGATCACTGGAAGTCCGGGTTTTACCACATCGCGCAGACAGCAAACGTTCCGCTGCTCTTGGCCTTTATGGACTACGGCAAAAAGGTTGGTGGGCTTGGGCCTTCGTTTGTTCCCACCGGGGATATGAAGCACGACATGGATATTATTCGTGAGTTTTATAAGGGCCGTGAAGGCAAGCACCGTGATCAAGCCAGCGTGATCAAGCTGAAAGAAGAAGACGCGCCAGCTTTTGCGCTCGCTGACGCAGCAGAGTGAGCCGCTACCGAGCGCGCAGACCTATCTGCACCGACGGACAAGCAACAGCAAGAGCAACACCGGGGGAACAAGCAGAACCAACGAGCGCATGAAGCGCCGCAGCGGAGGCCCTCCGTATTTCGGCGCCGCCCGTTCAAACTCACCGACCGAAGCCTCGCGATGGGTCGGCGGCTGTGCGTCGGTCGGCCGCACGCATTGTGGATGGACAGCACCGTCGTGAGAGTGCGCCGTCTCAGCAGGATCGAGAGGCAAATTGCAGCGAGGACACTTAGGAGCGAGTGCGCTAGGAGTCATTGGATACATGGCCATAAACGCGATTGATCTTGCAGCAACGAAGAGGCCAAAGCATGCGACTATCCCGCGCGCATGCAACGAAAAATGATCGGCACGACAATGCCAAAGCTCTTACTCATTCACACGGGAGGGACACTCATGATGCGGGGCGGAGAGCCTTCGCCGCTGGTTCCGGATGTGTACACGCAAGATTTACTGAGCGAATTGCCTGTGCTTCGCAAGATCGCCGACATTGAGACCACCATCTTGTGCAACCTCGACTCATCGGACATGCAGCCACACCACTGGGTGGCTCTCGCACAATTGGTCCATCAGTCACTCGCGCGCTACGACGGGATCGTCGTGATCCACGGCACCGACACGATGGCATACACCGCAAGCGCGCTATCATTTTTGCTTCGAGGATTGGACAGACCGGTGATGATCACTGGTGCCCAAAAACCGCTCAAGGACGTTAGAACCGACGGCCGAACCAATCTTGTCGATGCTTGCCACCTGGCGACGATGGCGATCCCAGAAGTGGCGATTGTGTTCGATTCGCTTTTGCTGCGGGGCTGTCGCGCAACGAAGCTTGACGCGTGGGGGATGAGCGCTTTCGGCTCTCCCGCGTGTCCGCCACTCGCAGAGCTTGGGCTGGGTGTCCAGCTTGCGCCGCACGTATTGAAAGCGGGGACCCTCGCGCCGTTTGATTCGCGGCTCGATGAGCGTGTGCTCGCGGTTCGAACGTTTCCGGGGCTTGATCCCAAACTTCTGCTCGGCGCAATTGAGGTCGGTGTCCGTGGCATGCTCATTGAGGCGTTTGGCGCAGGCAACATTCCTCGCATCGAGAACTCGTTAATCCCGGTCCTTGAGCGCGCGAAGGAGCTGGATATTCCCGTAGTGATCGCCAGCCAATGCCCCCGGGGAAGCGTCGATCTCGCGCGCTACGTTGGAGGCTTAGCTGCAGCCACGGCTGGCGCGATCTCTGCGCGTGACATGACAACCGAAGCTGCGCTCACAAAACTCATGATCACACTGGGTCGCACAACCAACGAGTCCCGAGTGGCCACTGCGCGTTCGGCGTTTGCCGAGACGTGGGCTGGAGAAATGAGCGGATCATGAGTCTTAGAGCGAACAGTCGGCTAGGGGTTTTGCTCGTCGTTTTGCTGATCTTTGTCGCCGCCTTCGCCGTGAGTTGCAATCGAATCTCCGCGCCGGCAGATGCACTTACGCAAGTGCGAACCCGAGGAGAGCTACGCTGGGGAGGGGACACGCAAGGGGGTGAACCCTACGTGTTCAATGATCCACAACGACCGGGGGTGCTGATTGGGTTCGAGGTCGATCTTGCACGCTCGTTGGCGCGAGAGCTCGGTGTGCGATCAACTTTCGTGCAAAATGACTGGTCGAATTTGGTTCCGTCGCTTGAGCGTGGCTCGTTTGATGTGATCTTAAATGGCCTTGAGGTCACACCTTCTCGGGCGGGGCGCGTGCTGTTTACCCGGCCGTACTATTTGTTTCGCATGCGCCTGATGGCCCGCCAAGGTGACAGCAGGGTTCGGCTTGATGGCGCATCCCTTCGTGGCCTTCGAGTCGGGACGCTTGCCAACTCTCAGTCTTACGAGTGGCTCGTTCGACAGGGAGTCCAGCCTGTGTTGTACGAAGGACAAGAAGAGCCCTACGCAGACCTCCAGAATGAGCGCAACGATGCGGTGCTGCTCGATGACATTATCGCAACCCGATATGGGGTCACCAAGCCCGGACTGACTGTCATTGGAGATGTCGGGGACGGCTACTACGCCGCCGCCGTTCGCAGCGGAGATCACACGTTGCATCAAGCCCTCGATGCGGCCATGGAGCGCATCACTTCAACTGGTGAATTGCGGCAAATTCTTAACCGCTGGCAAATCGACGATCCGCGCGAAGAGCGCCTTCGCACCTGGTCTACGCAACAGCAGTCGGAGCTAACACAACAGCAAGCCAAGCCGCGCTTTCGCATGGGGCACCTCACGCTGTTTGGGCACGGCGCAGTCGCCACGCTCATTGTCTCGGTGTTCGCGATGCTCTTTGCCGTTCCGCTGGGAATGTTTTTAGCGCTCTCACGATTGTACGGACCCAAGCCACTCTCCTGGCTCTGCATCGCCTACATCGAAGTGATCCGCGGCACGCCAGTCCTTTTGCAGCTCTATGTCCTGTACTACGGGCTTGCGGGATGGATTCAATTAGGGCCTATTTCCGCTGCCATCTTGGGGCTCGCGATGAACTATGGAGCCTACGAAGCGGAGGTGTATCGAGCGGGACTCCAAGCCGTGCCGAAGGGCCAGTACGAGGCGGCGGTAGCGCTTGGAATGAGCCACTCGCTCGCCCTTCGACGGGTGATCGTTCCGCAGGCGTTTAGGATGGCACTGCCGGGTGTTACGAATGACTTCATCGCGCTGCTCAAGGACAGCTCGCTTGTGTGCGTCATCACCGTCGTTGAGCTCACCAAGCGGATGAGCATTACGGCGGTCGAGCTGCGATCGTGGCTCATCCCCGGGCTTTTGTGTGCGGGGATGTATTTTGCAATGAGCTACCCACTCTCACGCCTGTCGCAGTACCTCGAGAAGAAGCTGGCGCGATCATGATTAAGCTCAACGATGTGAAGAAAAAATTCGGAGATCGCTGGATTTTGGCCGGGATTTCTGCAGAGTTTAACCAAGGCGAGACCGTGTCGTTGATTGGGCCATCGGGCGGAGGCAAGACGACTTTGCTCCGCTGCCTCAATGGTTTAGAGACCTTTGACGAAGGGACCATGGAGGTCGCAGGACAACAGATCCCCCCCGGCGCCGTGCGCTCGACAATCGCGAAACGGGCGCTCGCTACGGTGAGAGAAAACGTCGGTTTTGTCTTTCAGCAGTTCAACCTGTTCGCTCACAGAACGGTGATCGGCAACGTGATCGAAGCGCCGATTCATGTGCAAAAACGCACAGCCCAAGAGGCAACCGAGGCAGCACACGCGCTGTTGACCAAGGTCGGCATGATCGACCACTTACACAAGTATCCACACGAACTCTCTGGTGGGCAGCAGCAGCGGGTCGCGATCGCGCGCGCTTTGGCGATGAAACCGAAAGTACTCTTGATGGATGAGCCCACAAGCGCACTTGATCCCGAGAGGGTGAAGGACGTTATCGAGCTCATCGAAAAGCTCACAAGCGAGGGGCTTACGCTATTAGCTGTGACGCACGAGTTGTCCTTTGCGCGTGCGATATCCCAGCGAATCATCGTTTTGCATGGCGGACGGATCGTGGAGCAGGGGAGCCCGTATCGTGTCTTGGATCAGCCTGAGAGCGAGCTAACGCGGACGTTTCTTGGTCACGGAAGCGGGTGACGATCAAAGAAGTCCAAGATCATCGCGGTGGCATCCAGGTCTCGGCTCGTTAGACCCGCTGCTGGTAGGTTGACTCCACCAGGCCAGGTATGGCCCCCGTTGGTCACATCGCATCGGATGGTCTCGACGCCATCGCGGCAGTTCGGATACCGAACGCAGCGGGCATCACCCCGATTGAACGTCTCTTGCAGCACCATCTCACAGAGGTTGCGTGACGCCCAGCCTCGCATCACATCCACCACGGGCGGAAACCGAAGCACAGGGCTGCCGGCGTAAGGGACAATCAGATCGCCCGTCCCATGGGAGTGCAGCACGCTGATAGGTCTGGAGGGTGCGCAGTTCTGCGTCGCCAGGACTCCCGATGTAGGCGCAACGGCCGCGATTTGGTCAGCTAATTCACAGGCCAACCGATGAGCCAGCATGCCTCCGTTTGAGAACCCCGTCGCAAAAATTCGTTTCGGATCGACGCACGCGTTGGCCTGCAGCCAGGTGATGAGCTCGCGGACATACAACACGTCGTTTACATTATTGCTCGCGCTTGTCCCGCAGCACGGACCGGCGTTGAAACTTGAGTTAAGCCCCGCGGGGAGGATGGTGATAAATCCCCGCTCAGGCCCTCGCCGATCGAGTGCGCTCTCGCGTGCAAACGCCGCTGGGTTTTCGAGGTAGCCATGAAATCCGAGGATCACCGGGTACGCCCTGGTTGGATCATAGTTCGGCGGCAAAAATACCTGTGCGGTTCTCATCTGGCCTGAAGAGATCATCGCAAGCGACCCCATTCCCATGAGTGACATTCTACCAACGCACCGCCCGCCAGCATCGGCGACATCACTCGGTACAACTTGGTCATCGACGGCATCCACCGCCACGACATCTTGAGTGATGACGTCGTCAGCAGAGTCTGGCTGCAGTGTGAGCGTATCAACAGGTGAGTCATCGCGCTGGGGCGTCGGGCTGTCCGTCGGCAACACTCTCGCGCCTCCACAGCCGAACAAGCCCGTCGAAAGCAAGACTGCGAAAACCCCAGCCGTCATCGGAGCATTGGGGGGACGGATCGAGGTTAACACCCCCACACCATAGCGTTGATTTCAGCCAACCACGAACGAAAGTTCAACCCACGCGCCGTCGCGAAAGGTGAAGAGCTTTCGATCTGCAATTTTGCCCGCCATGACGCTCGTCACGAGGTAGTTGACCGGGTATGCGAGCTGCCCATCAGGAGCCGCAGCGTCCTGGTCGGTTTGGCTAAAGTAGGCTCCGCAGTCACAGTGGGAGTGATAGATAATCTTCACTGGCTGACCCGCAGTAGACCCTTCGCGAAAGGTCCGATCGATCAATCGCGCGTCGATCGTGTAGTACTCGCGTGAGGTGCGAGGAAAAGTCTCTGGATCAACCTTGTGATACTTGTCCGCTAAATTTATCGCCTCAATAATCCGGTCCACAACAGCGACACTTTCGGCGGGCCCGGTCAAGAATCCGCAAGATTCGCTTGGATATTCACGCAGCGCTTGCGCATCGAGGGTGTCCAAAATGGATTTTGAAATCTCTAGGGGAGTGTGGAGCCAGGGAGTCATGGATTCGTTGTCACCATTCATAACGCCGCTCCCACTTCATCGGTGCAAAATAGCGATCTCCCCGATCACACAATACCGTGACGACACAGCCAGATTGTCCCTTCGCATGGATCTCTTTTGCAAGGCGCCAGGCGGCGAAGACATTGGCGCCTGCGCTGTGGCCCACATGCAAACCCAGCTCTGCAGCAAGGCGATCAGACATATCCCAACCAGCATCAGTGTCGACGAACACGGTCCCGTCATGCACGCTGGGGTCGTAAATGGGCGGAACGAGCGACGACTCCATATGCTTTAGCCCCTCGAGCCCATGAGCGGCCTCGGAGGGCTCCATCGCAAAGCAGATCACTGGATGCGAGTGCTCTTTGAGTCGTCGCGTGGTGCCCATCAGCGTTCCGCTGGTGCCCAAGCCGGTGACAAAGTGGGTCAGTCGGTCTCCAACGTCAGCGAGAATCTCTGGCGCCGTGCTGAGATAGTGTGCGCGCCAGTTTGACGGATTAGAGTACTGATCGGGGTAGTAATACCGACTCGGATCCTTTGCGACGATCTCGCGAACCAGCCGGATCGCCCCGTCGGATCCCTCAAGGGGATCCGAATAGATCAGCTCAGTCCCAAAGGCGTTCGTGATGTCCTTGCGTGCCTGCGAGACATTTTTGGGCATCACCAAAGCCACACGGTATCCCAACGCGCTGCCCATCAGTGAGTAGGCCACGCCAGTGTTTCCCGAGGTCGAATCGATCAGGATCTTATCCTTAGTCAAATCACCGCGCGCGATCGCGTCCAAAAAAATTTGCTTCGCGGCGCGGTCTTTCACGCTCCCACCGGGATTCATAAATTCAAGCTTGCCGTAGATCTCAACGTTGGGCGGCTCGAGATTTTTTAGGCGCAACAGGGGAGTTTGCCCCACCGCATCGACGATGGAGGCGAGGTTTTTGGGACGAATAACTACGCTCATCGATACATGCTCACACCCCTACGACTCGGTCCATGAGCGCGGTTGCCACCGGCGCGCTAAAATTCGCAACACGCGATGGATCCGCAATCAACACTCGCTGCGCGGCCTCGCACGCCGCCGCTGCACCAAGCGCGAGCGCGTCGATCACATCCATACGCAGTGGCGATTTTGCCGAAGGTTCGCGCTCGGCAGTGCGCACGTTCGGGGGACCAACTTCGACAACAACGGAGGCCTCAAGACGATTTTGCACGGTCGCTCCACCGCAATTTTTCCAGCATAAAGCAGCAAATTCAACGGCGTCTGACGGACCGTAGAAGTACACTCGTGCGCGCATGATGGCCTCCTGGCCCGACAGTGCAAGGTCGCTCAACGCTATCTGCCGACCGAAGCGCGAATAGTCCATGAGTCTGATGGATTGCCTAAAGCCCGCCCGCAATCGCCGGAACGATCGTGAGCGAATCGCCATCTTTGAGTGACGTCTCGAGACCATCAAGAAATCGAACGTCTTCATCACCGAGGTACACGTTCATAAATCGTTTGATGCCTTTTTCATCGAGGAGTCGCTCCTTGATTCCAGGATAGGAAGCATCGAGCGAGTGCAACGCCTCACGCACCGTAGCGCCAGCGATGCTGACCTCATCTTTGCCCTGTGTGAATGTTCGAAGAGCAGCGGGAATTCGTACTGAGATTGCCATGCGACGGACCTTAAAGAACTAGCACTGCGCTGGCAAGTATCGATCGCCATGGGTTGCATGGATAGATGCCTGTGCACCGCAGAGTGGGCAGTCGCTTCTCCTGGCAAATGAGCTTCGACGGACCTTCGCCGTTTGACCATGAAAAGACAGCAAACTGCCTCCGACATTGGGATCTTTTTGCAACACGCGGGCCGCCTCAGAGGCCATCAGGGCACCAATGACGGACGTCACGGGACCGAACACACCCGCAGTCGAGCAATCCAAAGTGTCACCCTGAGGGACATCTTCAAACACGCACCGATAGCAGCTGCTCACCCCTGGAAGGGTCGTAAACACGGTGCCGGTCCATCCTACCGCGGCGCCATGAACCACCGGGACGCCGCCGAGAAAGCATGCGTCCGCGACCAAAAACTTGGACGCAAAATTATCGGTTCCCTCAATGACGAGTGCGTATTGCTTCACGCAGTCGACAGCGTTTTCAGGGCCGAGTCTGTCGTTGATGCAGCGAACCGAGGTCTGATATCTCTGCTCGATCGCTCGAGCAAGGGCTGCGGTTTTGCGCTGGCCAAGGTCTTGCTCACCAAACGCGATAAGCCGATGTAAGTTGCTTCGTTCGACAAGATCGTCATCTAAGAGTGTGAGCGCAACGCGTGGGTTTTGGCCCAGTGCTAGCGCGCATGGATGGCCGATTCCGCCAACACCCACCACAAGAACAGCCAGTCGCTCGCTCACCGTGCCGCCGCCTGCTCCGCGGGGGCGTCAGAAAAAAACGTAGCCAAAGAAAAATATCGCTCACCAGTGTCGCACAACACCGTGATCACGATCTGATCGGGGCGAAGCGTCGCTGCAACGGCAAGCGCCACAAAGACATTTGCGCCGCCCGAAATGCCCACCAAAAGCCCCTCCTGTTTTGCGAGCGCCACCTTGCAATCCCAGGCCTGCTGGTCGGTGACAGTAGACACCTGGTGCAGAACCGACCGGTCCAAGTTTTTCGGCACAAATCCCGCAGCAATCCCTTGAATTTTGCTCGGTCCACGCTCGCCCCTACTGACGGTTGCGCAGGACTCTGGTTCGACGCCGATGATCTTCGTCAAAGGACTTAAACGGCGAAACGCGCGACCCACTCCGGTGATGGTTCCACCCGTTCCGATCCCCGCGACAAAGGCCGCAGGGTGCATGATTGAGTGGCCACTTGTTGACAGCTCTGCAAGCGAGCTGAGGATCTCGACGGCGGTACAATCTTCGTGCGCCGCGGGGTTCGCCGGGTTTTCGAATTGCGCTGGCATCCAAGCGCCAACTCTCTCGGTCTTTAGTTGATGGGCCCGAGAAATCGCGCCCTCCATCTGCTCCGCCGCGGGTGTGAGATGAAGCTCGGCACCGTAGGCCTGAAGAAGCGCACGTCGCTCAAGGCTCATGCTCTCGGGCATCGTCAGGACCAGCTTATAGCCCCGAACCGCACAGGCGATCGCAAGAGAGATTCCGGTGTTTCCGCTTGTGGGCTCGATCACTGTACCGCCGGGCGCAAGCGAACCCTCTCGCTCGGCTTGCTCAAGCATCGCGAGCACGATACGGTCTTTCAGCGATCCTCCTGGGTTCTGTTGCTCCAGTTTCACTAACACAGCCGCCCCCGTCGGTGCACAGAGTCGGTTAAGTCTGAGCAAGCTCGTGTTGCCCACAAGGTCCAGAAGGGAGCTAACGATCGCCACAGCTAACGCCCAAGCGAAGCGAATCGATTGAAATGGATTTTGCCTTGAGTGAATTGCATTCGTTTCTCGCGTCTCGGACGTAATCTATCGTACCGTACCGTCGAACTCGTGAAAATTTGTTCGCAATGTGGCCTTCGATTGATCGGCACCGGGACGCAGTGTCCGGTCGACGGCGCCCCCATGGTCAATATGCCGGATCCCCTCATCGGACGGACGATCGGCGGACGCTACCGAATTGAGTCGAAAATCGGCTCTGGCGGAATGGCCACTGTCTATCGGGCGTCCAACGACGTCCTTGGGCGAAAGGTTGCGGTAAAGTTTTTGTCCGCCGAGCTCGCCATGGACACCACGCAACGGCAGCGATTTTTGCGGGAAGCACGGGCTACCAATCGTATTCGTCACGAGCACATTGTCGATATTACCGACTACGGCGAAGAGGGTAAGCTCGTCTATCTGGTCATGGAGCTGCTGGAGGGCGAGCCTCTTAGCCATCGTATCGCGCGAGGTGCCTTACCTCCACGCGAGGCGATCTTACTGCTCATGCAGGTCGTCCGAGCTTTGGCCCGCGCCCACGAGCTTGAGGTGATCCACCGCGATCTCAAGCC
>JANNCG010001109.1:0-4124 GCA_031386385.1 Myxococcales bacterium | reverse complement strand
GCGAACCACCACATCGTGCGTGTACTCATCTTGCACCACCACGCGTTCTAACTGCGCGGACGCAACGGCGGTGCAGAAGAAGAGAACATCTTCAAGCGTTCGATGACTTTGGGCAATGGTGATCGCGGACTCGGTGCGGTTGGTCATAGAGGGCTCCATGTGCTTCTAACGAGCGCAGAGTATAGCGCGAACAAAGGCGAGAGTGCCAACCGCGGGAGAGCCTGTTCAGAATTGCTTTCAAAGATTTTGTGATACCGTCGCCCAACAGTTCAAATCCTATGGGTGATTCAGTCCTCTCTCGAATTTTTGCGCAGATCAAAGAGTCTCGCGCGCAGCGTCCAGTGGTGCTCTTTGACCTTGATGGCACGCTGTTTGACAACCGACCCCGCACGCTTCGTATTTTGCACGCCTACGCAGCGCAGCTCCCGCAAGAACATTGGGCGGACGCGAAGATCATTCGCTCACTAAATTCGCGGGATGTTGCGTACCTTTTGGACGCAACACTCGCGCCACACGGGGTGAAGTCGTCGGTCATCGAAGGGGCGAAGAGCTTTTGGCGCGCGAGGTTTTTCACCGACGCGGCCTGTGCGGACGATGTGCCCGTGGCGGGAAGCGTCCCGTTTGTGCGTCGGTGCTGGGATGAGGGAGCGACCATTGTGTACCTCACGGGTCGTGACATTCCCGGTATGATTTTGGGGACCGTGCGCACGCTGCGTGATGACGGATTTCCTATTGGAGTCCCGCGGACCGAGCTGGTGATGAAGACCACCTTCGAAGAGCCTGATACAACCTTCAAGCTGCGCTTGCTTGACTCGCTCAACGAGCTCGGCAAAGTGGTCGCCTCGTTTGACAACGAGCCGGTCAACTGCAACCTCTTTCAAAATCGTTGGCCCGCAGCCTTCTCGGTGCTGTTAGAGACACAAGCCGCCCCAGGAGCCCCGCCGCTGTTGAGCGAGTGTCACCGTGTTGCAGACTTCACTGACTTCGACGCGGTTTAATAATGTGTTGGGTTTTTACTGTTAAATGTCGCTGACCGTCACGTCGTTGCGAAAAGTCTGGCCCAACAAGACTGTGGCGCTAAGTGATGTGTCGCTCACAGTGGACCAGCACGAGTTTGTCGCCATCATGGGAGGCTCGGGCTCGGGCAAAAGCACACTCTTGCGCTGCATCGCGCAGCTTACGCCCGTCACGGCGGGTGTGATCACGCTCAACGGGCAAACGTTGACGGACCTTCGCGGCAAGGCGCTCTCACGGGCTCGCTCGCGCATTGGGTTCGTCTTTCAGCAGTTCAACCTGGTGCAGCGGTACACCGCGCTCGAAAACGTCCTTCTGGCACGCGTCTCACAGCACTCATGGTTTTCAGGCATGCTGGGCCGCTGGACTCCCCAGGACTTAAAGAGCGCAAAAGACGCCCTGGTGCACGTGGGCCTTGAGGACAAACTCAACGCTCCCGCCCGCGAACTTTCGGGCGGACAACAGCAGCGAGTGGCCATCGCTCGTGCGTTTGCCCAACAGCCCACATTGATCTTAGCCGACGAACCGACGGCGTCACTGGACCCGAAGCTCGCAGAGACCGTCCTCACGCTGTTAAAAGAGTATGGAAAATCACAGGGCGTTCCGGTGCTCGTCAACGTCCACACGGTCGAACACGCCAGAAGCTTCGCCTCACGCGTAATTGGCCTGCACAAAGGCACGCTCACGCACGACGGCCCCGTGGAGACACTCACTGAGCAGACCTTGTCCCACATCTACCGAGACTGAGCACCCCGGTCGCGACGACTTCAACTCGCCAAGCTCGCCACTCTCCAAGAAAATGTGAGAATTTGACGCAATGCGACGAAAGCCCCTTTTCGAGCCATTCGTCGTCCACTACGATCCCGCCAATTCTGACGAAAGCCAGAAGGTGATTGTTCTCAACCTCAAAGCACCGACCAACCCTCACGCTTCAAAAGCTGATGAGCGTTGATATGTGTGCATCAGTATTTCAAATTACACACCGGAGTATTTAGTTATGGCGGAAGCAGGCAAAGGTCTCGAAGGCATCGTCGCAGGTGATTCTGCAATCTGCTTCATCGATGGTGAGCAGGGCATATTGCGATATCGCGGCTATGTTATCGATGAGCTCGCCACCAAAGCAACGTTTGAAGAGGTCGTCTACGCCCTGTGGAACGGCGATCTCCCAAACAGCGCTAAGCTCGCAGATTTCAAAAAAGCGCTCGGCGCCGAGATGAAGCTGCCACAGACCGTGATCGATGTGATGCGGGCGCTGCCCAAAGACATTCACCCAATGGCCGCCGTGCGCACAGCGTTTAGCGTCCTTGGCAACGTGGACCCCGACGCAGCAAAGGCTGATAAAAACGCAGCAGATCTCGAGACCGCACGTCGAATTGCGACGCGCGTTCAGGCACAGATCGCGCTGCTGGTTCCAGCTTGGCATCGCATCCGAAGCGGCAAAGCAGTCGTTGACCCACGACCAGAGCTTTCGCTGTCTGCCAACTTCTTGCTCGGGATGACCGGCGAAGTTCCAACAGACGCAGCAGAAAACGTGTTTGACGAGTGCCTCACACTGCACGCAGACCACGAGCTCAACGCGAGCACGTTTGCATGTCGCGTGATCTCGGCAACGCTCGCAGATATTCACTCGGCGCTCGGTGGCGGCATTGGCGCGCTCAAGGGCCCGCTTCATGGTGGTGCAAACACCGCTGTGATGATGATGCTTCACGAGATCGACAAAGAGGGCGGACTTGCCAGCGCAGAAGCGTGGGTGAAGACCGCACTTGAGCAGAAGAAGAAAATCTCGGGCTTCGGACACCGCGTGTACAAATCCAGCGATCCGCGCGCAACGCGGCTCAAGGATCTCGCACGCAAGCTCGCGCAGAGCCAGGGTGGCAACAAGTGGTTTGATCTCAGCGAGGCCGTTGAGACTGCTTTCAAGCAGACAAAAAACCTCCCCGCAAACGTCGACTTCTACAGCGCCTCAACGTACACGATGATGGGGATTCCTGCGGATATGTTCACGCCGATCTTCGTCGTGTCACGTACCTCAGGCTGGCTCGCACATGTGCTTGAGCAGTACTCGGACAACCGGTTGATTCGCCCCCGCGCGAACTACACCGGCTCTGGCCCACGCGAAGTCACACCCATCGCAACTCGCTAACGCGAGAGTGACACCGGGTTAAGGGACTATGGCGGCGGCGTTCGAAGCCACGAGACACAGCCACGCGCAATGTATGTGGTGACGACTCGTGAGGCCCCGCCGGGACGTCCCACACGCACGTTGAGCGGGCGACCGATCACGGGCGCGTCGAGATTGTACAAGACGGCGGTGCCGAGCGTGTGCGTGGCGTTTCCGATCGCGAGCGCGCTATCCAGTGTATCCACCGCCACCGCGACCGGCTCGGGAACCTCAAGCTCAACCACCACATCGCGTACCCGATCCGGAATGTCATCAAGCTCAACCACGAGCTGCGCTCGATTGGGATCAAGCGTGAAGCCTGTTGGTGCGCTCGCATCAAGTAGTCGCCCAGGCGTGAGCGCAAAAAACGTGAGCGACGGAGCACCTGCCCGCGTCGTCGTGATCACACACGAGCGACCATCACCGCTAAGTGCTTTGAGAGGGATCACACCCCGAGCATCCGCTGGCGCAGTGAGTGAAAAAGCTCCCATCGCGTTGGTCGTTGAAAACACTTCGGCAGGGCCCAAAAGCGCGCTCACTCGCCAGCCAACTCCCACCATGGTATCCGTCGCACGTCTTAACCGCGGAAACACCCGCACGTCTGCAAGCGCTCCCATCACCACGCTCGAAGCCATCGCCGCATCGGGCACCACAACGCCAGCCTCAGCACCTCCGTCAGAAGTGCCTCCACCGCCGATGGGAGGAGGAGTCATTCCTCGAAACATACACGGCTCAGGGCACGGCGGAGGCGGGGCCATCATGGGGGGCGCACACGAGAGTGCGCCGAGCGAGATCAAAGAGAGAGAGAGTTTCGCGAGCATTGCCACCTCGAGAGCATACGGTCTGTTGGGCTCTTCGTCCAAATGATGGACGACAAAATCGAGCGGGCTTTGAGTGCGCGACGCAGTGGGTGCGCGTCGCAAACAGTGTCCACGCACACCCGGGTGCG
>JANNCG010000020.1:0-3422 GCA_031386385.1 Myxococcales bacterium | reverse complement strand
CGACGGTATTGACTCGCTGGTCCTTGCGATTGGCGTAGAGCAAAACGCGAGCTTCGGCTGGTTGGCCAGGGCGCGGATGCATCTCTCCGATGACATCGTCGTTTCGGTCGTTATCGAGGTCCCCGACTTCGTGTAGGCCACCCCAATCGGCTCGACAAAAATCTGTGGAACACGATGCCACAACGGGTGGATTGTGAAAGTTTGGTTTGTGGGGATAGAAGTGAACATATTGGATGCCCCGATCTGGTCCAACTCGAACTCGAGACCCCATAAACCGTGATGATAAAAAGGCGCCAAGATATCGTTGGAGCGGACCGACAAGCATGGGTCGAATCGCACTCACTCTTGTCCCTCCCTTCACTCTCCAGAAATGGTGACTGTAGTTGAGATCCCAGTCATCGCTCGACCATTGATATTGATGTCCCAAGACTCGCCTTGACTCGACGATGGACTCGCACTGTACGTCTTCGCAAATATCGAGCACCACGCTGCCAACGTCCGCCCATCGAAAGATCAAGGCAGCCGAGCTAGTTGCCGCGTGCGAAATGGGAGCGATAAGATGGATAGGTGCCAGTGATTCCTGTTGGGGAGTCTGAGGACGATGAGGCGAAACACTAGTCACAGTGTGGCAGCCGATGAGACCCAACAAAATCACCGCGCCCGATCTCACGATTACCTCTCTCTCGCCCGTGTCGGCGGGCAGAGTGGCTGTGCAGTTGGGCGAGCGTGCGGATCGGTTGGCTGAGTTTGAAACAACTGCAGCAGTTTTTCGTACGTCGAAAGAAAAGGAACACCACCGACAACGTCGCCAATCCCCACGCGGTCGTCTAAATCTGTTGTTGGCTCAGTGACTACAAAATTGCCGACGCCACCAAGCCGAAAGTTTCGATCGATCTCAAGTTCGTGGACTGGCCCCATAATCCAATGGGTTGCACGAAAGAACTGATGGGGCAAAAAGCCGAGTTGAATGACTCCTTCCGCTCCTGGAGAATAGGTTGGTTGGGGACCAACTCCGCCAGGAGTAAACTGAGACTCGGTTACGAGCTGAGTGTAGGCAAACTGACGAGTATCCGCCGCTGCGCCGCCGCGTGCCCACCCAGCAATCAATGAACCATAGTCAGTCGCAGGTGCAAAGTAAGCGCTGCGTGAAGCGGCGTGGTTCCGCGTGCCGGTACTCGCTGGCACACTTGGCCCGTGTCTGAGTCCCCCACCGCCCGCTCAATCCTGCTTTTCCGCCGACGGAACAGTGATCGGCCCAACGTCTCGCTCCAACTCGCTCGCGATGAGTCGGCTGCGCGTGTGTGCCCAGTCCCGCGGACACAACTCGATCATCCGCTCCATCGGCCAATGCGGAAGCACGTGAATCACCTCGCTCAGGTACTGCTCGGGGTCGAGCCCGTGCAAGCGACAACTGGCGATGAGAGAATACAAGTTCGCCGTCGCGCTTGCGTGGTCGTCGCTTCCGCAGAACAGCCAATTTTTGCGACCTATCGCGATGGGTCTCAGCCCACGCTCAGCTCCGTTGTTGGTCATCTCGAGACGACCATTCTGGAGAAACCGGCGCAACGGCTGCTCTTGTCTCAGCACGTAGCCCAACGCAGAAGAGACCAAGCCACGCTCCTGTTGCAACGCCGCTTGCTCACGGCACCATTGCACGAAGGCGTCGAGCAACGGACGCACCAGTTGGTCGCGCCGCTGCTTTCTCTTTGCTGGAGCGAAGTCAGCCAACAACCGATCCGCCGCAAACATCACATCAATGCGACGCAGTCCCTCGATGCCAAGCGCGTGCTTGCACACTGCCGCTTCCCAAAACTTACGACGCGCGTGGCTCCAACAGCCCACTTCCTCCGGTCGATCTTCTTTGTCGTCTGGCGTTTTGCGAAACAATGCATCGTAGATCGCATGCGCATCTGCCTGCAAATATCCTTGATATCCACGAAACATTTCGCTCACTGCCGCGCTCGTATGTTTGGGCTGGTACTCGAAAAAGATATGTTCTTTGTCTGCGAGCACGATGAAGAAGTGGCCCTTTCGACAAGGACCTCTCTCGCGCTCAAGCAGCGGGCCGAGCTGAATGCTGACCCCCGTCGCATCGGTCGACAGACAGAACGCGTTCTTCATGGCGTCCTTGCTCATCGCGAGCACAATCGATCCGAGTGTCGCGCCGACTTCTTCGGCATAGCGAGCCATGGTCCCGCGATCCAGAGGGCATCGGAGCAGTTCAAACTGCTGCTCCTGACGATAGAACGGAACGCCCATCATGAACTTCTGCCCAAGCACGTGCGCGATCATCGACGGCGCCAAAAGTCCACGTCGAACGATCTCCTTGGGCATCGGCGTGGTCTCGAATTGCGCTGGCTTCTCCAGCGTCTTGCCGGCTTCGCATGTCTTGTAGACCGCACGATCGAGCTGAATGCGACGGTGTCCACCACGCTGGTAGCCGAGCTTCCACGTTGTCTCGAAGCCGATGAACTCCGCTTCTTTTTCCAGCAATTCGTCACGCAGTTCGACACGCACCAGAGGCAGATCGCTCTCCTCCAAGTTGCGTCTGGCAGGTTTTGGTTTGGGGTCTTTATTTGGCGGTGGTGGTGGCGGAGGCTGTGGCTCTGCGCTCGGCGCGCCGTTCTCTTCGGCCTTCGCTTCAGCGTCTTGCAATTGCTCCGCGAGATTTTTTACGGTGAGCATGACGGCGTCGAAAGCGAGCTGCTCTTCCGTGGAGTCGCGCCGCTCAGCCTTCGCCACATAGAGCCTTTTCTTGTGCAACAACAACTCTTCAAGCGCCTTGTTGTACGAAGCTCGCAGTCGCTTCAGAGAGTCTTGAGCATCTCGAAGTTCCACAGCGAGTCTTGCGTTCTCATCGCGTAGTCGAGCAATCAACTCGGCATCAGTTTCGATCAAAACAGCAGCGCTCACGAAGCGAACAAGTACGAATTTCGAGCGATGGTTGTCCAGTGAATTCGTGAGTCAATATTCAGTGAATTGCGCGTTTTGATTTTGTCGACTGCGGCTCAATCGCGAGACCATCGAGCAGCTCGTCAAGCGCCGATGCGCTCAGCTCGAGGTGCTGCTCTTGAGGCGAGAGTGCAGTGAGTTGAGCGAAGGTTCCGCGACTCAACCGCTTTTGAAACAGACACCTTCCCGTCCGATCGAGAAAGATGATTTTCACGGCGTCACGACGGCGGCCGAAGAACACGAAGAGCGCAGACTCCGAGGGCTCTAACCCGATGCGCTCACGAGCAATACCCGCGAGACGATCGAATCCACAGCGAAGGTCGACCGACTCAACGGCGACAAACACTTGAACACTATCTGGAATCACGGCGAATCTCCAAGAGCTCGCACAACGGCAGCGAGCAACGCCGGATCGAAACCTGGCGCCACGTGGACACGAGCGCCTCGAACTTCGACGACGAGGTCGTGTG
>JANNCG010000005.1:0-6234 GCA_031386385.1 Myxococcales bacterium | reverse complement strand
GGATCGCAAAGGGGTCGCTGCCGACGAACGGCTTTCGACCCGAGAGCATCTCGTAGAGAACAACAGCAAGCGAATACAGATCGCTCTGCGCGGACAGTCTCTCGTCGCCGCGGGCTTGCTCGGGGGACATGTACGCTGGGGTCCCGACGCGGATTCCGTCAAGGGTGATGTCCGGCTCAGAGGGCGCGCGTGAGACGCCCAAATCAATGAGCGTCACGTGAAGATCTTTGGTCCACTCGGTGGGCGCGTGAACAAAAAAATTGGACGGCTTCAGATCGCGATGGATAATCCCCACTTTGTGAAGGGCCGCGAGACCGAGCGCTGCTTGGCGTGTAATTTCTATGGCAAAGTGCGGAGCTACGCGCTCACGGCTCATGCGCTTCGCGAGATCGTGGCCGTCTAGCCACTGCAGCGCCATCCACGGGCGATTGAGGTGCTCACCGTGTGCAAAAAACCCCACCACATGCTCGGACCTCACCGCGTCAATCAGGCGCGTCTCACGCAAAAACCTTCGCCGCGCGGTCTGGTCGAGCTCATGTTCGGCGAGCAACCATTTGAGCGCCACGGGTCCACCGGTCGTTAGGTCCGTCGCGCGAAACACCTCCGCAAACGCTCCGCGACCAACGCTGGCACCTAACTCAAATCGCTCACCGAGAATCACTGTGGGGTCTAGACGCGCAGTTTGCAGGATCGGCAATGATGTTACAATCGATCAATGAGCGGTGTGTTTCGTCACGCGATTGCCTTCTTCTGCCTCTGTATGGGCACAACTCTCGGCGCGGGCTGTGCTCCCCGGACGCCGCAGCCAATGCAAACGCAGGCAGAGTGCGAGGCCGAGGCCACTCGGTTGTGCTTAATGGCCAATCTGTGCGCTCCCGAACAGGCCCTCATCGCGTGCTGCGCAATGGATGCCGGCAACTGCCGAGGAGTCTGTGCCACAGCGATGTCGCAGTATACAGCCTGTGTGGCCAACACTTGCCTCCTTGTCGCGCAGTGCGCCACTCGGTTTAGGGGATAGGCCGGGTACCCAGATGTCTGAGAGCGCCGTTCGCAAGGTGCTGGCGACCAAGCTCAATCAAGAGACCTTGAGCTCTGAGCCCCAGTGGGTCTCAGTGGAAGAGCCGCTTGAGATCCACTTGCTTCAACCCAACGGAGACCGAGAGGTCCTCGCGATCACGATGCGCACGCCGGGGCATGAGTATGAGCTTGCGGTAGGATTTTTGCTGACTGAAGCGATCATCCAGTCTAGCGATGACCTGGGCCCGCGCCCCATCGCAACGAAGCTTCAAACGACCGCAACCAACAACGTCTGTGCAGTCGCGTTGCGAGAGGCCTTCGACGCCAGCTCGTTGAAGCGAAATTTTTATGGGACTTCAAGCTGTGGTGTCTGCGGCAAAGCCAGCATTGATCACTTGGAGAAGAAGGTCCGCCCCATGCCGGTTGAGATGGCTGTGCGGGTGAGCCCGGACGTGCTGCGGTCGCTGCCAGAAAAGCTTCGGGCCGCGCAAGAGCAGTTCTCGGTTACCGGCGGGCTTCATGCGGTGGGGCTCTTTGATTTTTCTGCAAATCTGCTCGTCGTTCGCGAGGATGTAGGCCGACATAACGCGATGGACAAAGCCATCGGAGCGGCGTTGCTTCAAGGTGTTTTATCGCGTGGACCGCTTGTGGCAATGGCCTCGGGACGCCTAAGCTTTGAGCTTGTGCAAAAAGCTGCCCTTGCAGGGATCAGTGTTCTGTGCGGCGTGTCGGCACCATCATCCCTGGCGATCTCCGCTGCCCAACGGTTTGGGATGACCCTGGTAGGATTTGTGCGCGAGCAAAGGCTGACTGTGTTTTCACACAGCGAACGGGTGGCCTTCAGTCAAACGAAGCCGTTGTAAATTGTCCCGCGGTGATGGTCACTGAGTGAGTCCGCATACGCGCAGGCGGCGTTAAACAGCGAACTGTGTGCTCTCCCGCGGCGAGCGACAACCGCGCAGGGGTATGCCCCGCTGGATGTCCGTCCACAGACACCTGGCACGGGGTCGCGCTGGTGACCATGAGCATGCCCTGCGACGGATCCCCACGCTCTGCTGTGTTGCGCGCGCTGCTTCGCGAGTTGGGCGACGCGATGTTTTGCGTCGGTGTTGGTGTTGGGCTGCTGTTGCCCTGCGACGCAGGATTGGCTTCGGGCGTCTGTGGCTGACGTTGCGCGCGGGGCGTGTTCTCTGGAGTGGGAACCACCTGAACGGGTACCACTTGCAAAGGGACCGGAGCCGCGAGCGGCGACAATTGAATGGGGACTGAATGATTGCTTGAGGGGACCAAATCAAAGCGGAGCGGATTGAATCCGGGCGCTCTGATCTCGACGTTTACTGGCGCGTTTCCACGAGGGACGATCGCGGTGTTGGATCCGTAAATCGGGACGCCGCCGACGTTGAGTCGCGCACCCTGCGGCAGGCCCAAAAACTCAAAGCTCACCATCGTCTGCGCTTGCATCGGATCTGGAGGCGGCGTGCGAGTGGCGACGATCGCAATCGCGCTGCCAATCAGCACCGAGAAGATCGCGAGAGCCCCCGTAAGGATCATGTTGCGGTTGCGGTTGGGTCCTGAATAAATCGCGGCGATTCGGCGCGCAGCGCTGATGGTATTGGTCCCCGTTTTCGTTGACCGGCGAGCACCAGCGAGGGGACGCAGCGAGGTTGACTGCGGCTCGTCCTGCATCTTCACTGTTGTGAGTGCATCTTCGCTGCTGGTGTCATACAGCGACTCAATCGCCGGAGTGCGCACCGTGTCGCTGCTGAACTCGTAGGCTTTGTCCGCGTTGGGCTGGACAAGCGCGAGCGGTGGGGGCGAGTACTGCGGCGCTGATCCGTGTCCGTCCGCGCCCAGCTGCGGGGCCTTCAGCACGTGGGCTGGGACGCTTGCGTACTCGCGATGGCGCTCGATGAAGGTGCGAATTTCGGCGAGCATATCGGCAGCTTTTAAGTGTCGACGGTTGCGGTCTTTCTCGAGCGCCTTGTCGACAATTTTACCCAGCTCTTGCGGGACATCGAACTGCGCAAGGGGCGCATGCGGCTCAGTGATGACCTTCACGATCTGGTCGTTGTACGTGTCGCCATCAAACGGAACTCGTCCCGATAAACACTCATACATCACCACGCCCACGGCCCAGATATCCCCTCGGGCGTCGAGCGTCTTTTCTCCCCGCGCTTGCTCAGGAGACATGTAATGGGGCGTGCCCACAGTGGTGTTTGTCTGCGTAACGTTGAGCGCTGGACCGTCTTCTGGGTTGATCGCTTTCGAGATCCCAAAGTCCAAAATCTTCACGTGCTGCTCGCCAGCCGGCGAGCGTGTGAGAAAGATGTTTTCAGGCTTAATGTCTCGGTGAATAATCCCGCGCTCATGGGCGACAGCGAGCGCCTGAAGCACCTGCGCGATGATCGTGACGGACTCTGCGACATCCAGCCGACGCTTGCGCATGAGCAACGTGGCGAGGTCGAAGCCATTGAGCAGCTCAAGGACGAGGTAGAGCGAGCGATCGGAGTCTTCTCCGGCGTCCAAGACCTCAACGACGTTTGGATGCGTCACACGCCCCGCCGCTTGGGCCTCGTTAACAAACCTCTTGGCAGCGTCTCCTGTTTGCAGGTGGTGAGCGTGCAGAACCTTAACGGCGACCCGACGGCGGGTCATGGAGTGCTCAGCTTCGTAGACAACACCCATCCCGCCTCGGCCCAAAATGCGAATGAGCCGATACTTTCCAGCGACAAATGAGCCTATTTCACGGTCGACCTCGGCTGCTGACACCGACGGCTATACTCCTGCTTGCTGACAATAATGGTTCATCGACTGTATGGCTTGCTCTTCAGACGCAATGCCTGACTGCACGGAACATACCGTGACTTTGCCCCTCTCGTCACGCTCTCAAAAACCCAAACGCGCGGTTTATTCGCGTTGCCCGTCCTGATCGCACGACCCACTCGCACCCCGGTTCGCGCGCTCAGTGGCCGATTTGGCATCTGGAGCCGCGAATTTGTGGGCAACACCGGCACAATCGTCCACGAGCCAGAACAGAATAGACGAAATACACCGGCAGAGATTTTCGTCTCGGTGATACAAATCTTCTTGCGAACCGCAAACTCATGTCTCTTCCCATTCACCCCTCTCATCGCTCTGCGACCACCGCGTGTGTTTATTGTCCCAAGCTGTGCCGCCCCGCATGCCCCGTGGCAAACGTGACGGGCAACGATGCGGAGAGCGCTTGGGGCCTGATGAACGCCATTGACCGTGCCGATTCGAGCGGAATTGAAGGTCTAAAAGACGCTTATGCGTGTAGCGGTTGCATGGGATGCGAGAGCCACTGCGAGATCGGGATTCCGGTGACCAAGACGGTTCGCGCGGCGCGTGCGGCGGTGTTTGACGCGCAACAACTTCCGCCAAACGCTGAGAGCTTTTCGGGCGACTTGGGACGACGTGAAGTCAAGCTTCGAACGGCGGCGTTGGAGCTGCACACGTTTAAATCACGCGTCGAACATCCGGGCCAGCTCGCCGACGAGGTCGTTTTGTTTCCTGGGTGTTCAACGGTTGTGACCGAGCCCTCGCGCGTGGAGCGAATGCGGGTTTTGCTCGAGCGAAAACTTGGCACCACGGTGAGGGTGTTCGCCAATGAGTGCTGTGGGCTTCCCCTCCTTGAGCTTGGCGATGAGCACGGATTTGCTCGGCAATCGCAGCGCATCTCAGAGCAACTCACTGGCGTTAAGCTCGTGGTGACCCTCGATCCGGGATGCGCGCACGCAAGCAAGATGCTGTCAGCGACGCCCGTCTCGATGAAGACGATGGTCGAGCTTGCGCAAGAAAATGACTGGATATCTGCAAATGTTTTGTCGGGCGAGCTTCAAAACTACAGCTGGCATGACCCCTGTCGGATGGGCCGTGGGCTGTCCCTCTACGAGCCGCCACGCGCTGCGCTGAAGCATCTCACCGGTCGGGCGGCGCTCGAGCTCGCTGCACGCGAATCGGATGCTCTATGCTCTGGAGGCGGAGGGCTATTGCCGGTCACACATCCCGAAACAGCTGATCGAATGAGCCAAGAGATGAAACAACGCATGCGGCTGGCGGGCACCGAGCAGCTCGTCACGGGGTGCCCCACCGCGCGACGTCGATTTGAGAAAATGGGAATCCGCGCGTCGCTTCTCGACGATTGGATCCTTGCTGGGTTAGACAAGAGCGAACAGGACTGAGAAAAGACTGATGGGACGCAAAACAATCGATGTGGTGGTCAATCCGCGAGCGGGCGCCGGGCGAGCGTCTCGGGTCGTGGGCGATGTGGTGCGTGAGCTCGCGCGAGTGGGGTACAACGTGGAGCTTCATCGCACCGAGCGGCCCGGACACGCTGGCGTTTTGATGCGCGAGTTGGTGTTGGCCGGCGGACGCACCGTTGCGGTGATGGGCGGTGATGGCTCGTTTCACGAGAGTCTCGCAGGACTCCGCAATGAAGACGGTCAGCTAGATGTTCGAGATGTCACGATCGCGTTGATCCCTGCGGGGACCGGTGGTGACCTGAAGCGCTCGATCGGTGTGCCCGAAGACCCAACTGAGATCGCTGAGTTCTTGTGGGAGGCGAAGGCGACTCCGATGGACTTGGGTCTTGTCGAACACGTGGACTTTGACGGAAAACGTACAAGTCGATTGTTTGGCAACATCGCGAGTTTTGGCGTCGGCGGGCTGGTGGATAAGATGGTGAACGAGGGGCCCAAATGGCTGGGAGGCAAGCTCACATTCTTTGTCGGTACGCTGCGCGCGAGCTTTGCGTACAAAAACGTCAACGTGTGCGTAACGGTCGATGACGAGATGTTTTACAATGCCCCAGCGTATGCCATTGCGGTCGCAAATGGCCGGTATTTTGGCGGTGGAATGAAAGTCGCGCCCAACGCTGATCTCTTCGACGGGCAGTTTGATGTCATCGCCCTCGGGGACTTCAATCGCGTCGAGAGTACGTTGTCGGTCCGAAGTATTTATGACGGGTCACACCTCGCGCATCGCAAAGTGAAGCACACGCGAGGCAAGGTTGTACACGCGGTCGCGACAGGGATCGAGCACGCGTTGCTCGACATTGATGGCGAGGCGCCGGGCCGACTTGAGGCGACGTTTACCATCTGTCCTGGCGCTGTTTCGGTGTTGGTGCGCGCGTGAGCGATGAGCCGACCAGTGAGCAAGCCGCGTCGGAACTAAAATCTTCGCCATCGATCCACCGTT
>JANNCG010001404.1:0-7698 GCA_031386385.1 Myxococcales bacterium | reverse complement strand
CGTGCGCGGATCAACGCCGCCGATGCGAGCCTCTGCGGGCGGGACATGTAACCGAATTTGCCCTTGAGAATTCCCGCTTGAGTTCGACTGCTTTTGCTGGCCGCTTTTGCGATCCCAAAATCGATGAGCTTCACGTCGCCGTCCCACGAAATGAGCACATTTTGCGGCGAAACGTCTCGATGCACAAGATCTAGATTGCGTCCCGCCGCGTCCTTTTTGTTGTGCGCATAATCAAGCCCCTCGCACAACCGCATGATCGAGTAGCAAGCCATCGGAATTGGCAGTGGCTCGTTTTTCTTTTTTCCGCGTTCAAAAATGGACCGTAGATCGCGCCCGGTGATGTACTCAAGCGCGATAAAATAGCTCTCGTTGACCTTACCGAGCTCGAAGATCTGGGCGATGTTTGGGTGCGTCAATTGCACAGCAAGCTTCGCTTCGTCGACGAACATTGCGATGAATTCTTGGTCCTCAGCGACCGACGGCAGGATCCGCTTGACGGCGACCAACCGCTCAAAGCCAGCCTCTCCAAAGGATTTTGCCTTGAAAACCTCCGCCATGCCTCCAACGTTGATCCGCTCAAGAAGGTAGTACTTCCCAAACTTCACGGGGCTTTTCACTGCGCAAATACTCCTTTGCGCGATGGTTGGTGTGCGGTTCTAGACGAAAAGCTCATGGGGATCAATGATCGCAATTGTAGGTGGGTTTTGTAAGCAAAACTTCGCAGATATTTTGTAGCTGTGAGAACTGGGTATCGTCAATCAATCAACTAGCAAAATGTAGCAAACCATCGTGAGTTGACCGATTAGACGTCCACTGGCCGTCGATCCTTGGGTCTGGAGGGCTCGGGGACCGAAACGTCCAAGCGCCCTTGTGAGAGCTTGCGTGCGATGCCAGCCGAGCGGTAAAAGAACCGCACGGATTTGTCGATGATTTGCACCCAACGCTCAACGGTTTTCGCCGTCCTAGTTTTAGTCGCTACTCAAAACGCCAGCGCGCAAGCGCGAAGGCCTCCAACCGGTCCAACCGCGGGAGGCGCCAATACCACGCAAGAAACCACGCTTTCGCCTCGAGAAGCCCGCGAGGCACTTGCCGCGCCGGACGAAGAGCGAGTAGTTGACGGGATTGAGTCACTGGGCACAGCGCCTTCGGCTGAAAATGTCCAAGCGCTGGTCCAACTCCTCCAGCGAGGGCCGACCGATCGTGTCACGGGCGAAGCGATCGAGGCACTGGGACAGATGGCGCGCGCTGACGCGATCCCTGAGTTGTCGAATCTGCTCCGCCATCGCCGCGACACCGTGCGTGTTGAGGCAGTCAAATCGCTAGCAAAAATTACAGACACCCGCGTGCGTGTGTTGCTTGAAGGAGCCCTCCATGACTCCTCGCCGCTCGTTCGCGGTGCGGCGGCAGAGGCCCTCGGGTCCATCGGGGCGAGGCAGTCGGTTCCGCTGTTGTTTCGGGCGTTCGAGCGCGGTGTCCCCGAAGCTGCTGCCGCGATTGGAAAACTCGGTTCGGCCGAAGACGCTGTGAGCTCAGATACGGCTCATGACAACGACGACCCTCGACGAACAACCCGACGAGTCACACTCTCGATGTGGCTCACGCGTGCTCCGATCACTGTTCTTTTGCAGGGGCTCATGGGATTTATGTCCCGTCGCGATATTTCTGCGGCGACGAAGCTCAAGATCATCGAACGGCTCGAACAGCGAACCCCGTCCATCGCGGTTCGAGAAGCTCTGAATATCTGGATTGCCGCTCGACCGCGCGGCTATGCCGGTCCGGATCTCGCTCGCGCACAAATTGCTGTTCGTCAAATCCAAGGGGGACGCTAATGAACTCTGTGAACAAACGAGCCGACGTCATGAAGACCTACGCAGTACGAAGTACATTTTTTCTTCTCGCCGTGTCCTCGCTCTCCGCGAGTTGTATGCCCGCGACGCGACGTTTGACCGCGTTTTCATCACGGTTTGCCGATAATCAGCAGGACCCCATCGCCCAGATTTTTCGCACGCTTCCAGCAAGCGATGAGGGTGCGGCGCCCAATGCCCTCAACGTCCCACTGATTGTCGCGGTGCAGCAGGGCACACCTCGCTCGCTCGCAGCATTTGATGTCTCGACGGGTCGCAAGGTTTGGGAGCAACAGCTCGACGCCCAGAGCGCCCCAGAGATTCTTGGCGACACAGTCGTTGTTTCGATCGGACCGCGGGTCGTTGCGCTTGATCTTCGCACCGGTTCGCGCAAGTGGGACTATGACCTTCGGACGTTAGGATTTCAGGGTGCGGCGCGAGACGGCAACACCATTGTCATTGTCGGGTCCATCGGCGCCGCCGGCGGTGCCCGTGTGGGTCGAGTCGCGGCCGTGTATGCGGACTCTGGCGGCGAAAGATGGTCCCACCAAGTCGTCGGAATTCTTGGCCGTCCAGCAGCATCAGCGGGCAGAGCGTTTGTGCCGTGGGATCGTCAGTCTCTCGCGGTTCTTGATCTCAACAACGGGATTGAGCAAGCCCGAGTGCGGGCAACCGATGACGTTTTGGGTTGGGTTTTTGCAGGCAGACAAGGAGTCTTCTATGGCTCACGAGGTGCGTACCGTTGGACGCCTCGAAGCGCAAGCGGCACTCGCGCGGGCAGCTCATACATGGCGGTTCCGGTCGAAGACGTTCCTGGCGATCCGCCTTTGTACCGCGATGCGTTTGCCGGATCCACCGGTGGCCGAACGGCGAGAGATAAAATTCGTTTCGCCTTTTTGCCTCGGAGTGCTGGTGACGGTGTTGCCGTCGCGCACGACACGGTGTTCTTGGTCTATTACCGCTTTGTCATCGCGTTCGATGCGCAGTCTGGTGCTGTTCGATGGGCTCGCTCTGTCGGTCCCGATGAAGCGAACGCCAACGCATCTGACGCCGCCGCCGAAGCGGCGCGACGCGCGCAAGCATCAATGAGTCAGTTCGACATTGAGAACGTCACGGTCACCAACACATCTCTGGTGATCGTGTCAGGCAACGGACGTATTCGTGCGCTTGATCCCCGCACCGGCGCCATTCAAGGCCAAACAGATCTCAACGCAAACATTGGTGCGATCTCAACCGACCTTGTCGGCTTTCGACCTCCGTCCACCGGCGCTGCTCCGGCGCCTGAGGGCTCAACGCGCGAACAGCTTGTCTCGCTGATTCGGGACGCTGACAACCGGCTTGTTCCGATTCGCGCGTACTTGGTTAAATTGCTCACGAAGGACCAAGCACCAGAGGTAACCGGAGACCTTTTAGACCTATATCGTGCACGTGCGATTCCTGCCGCGCTTCGTCAGGAGGTCGCAACTGCGCTTCGTGCGCGTGAGACCGGCGAGCGGTTTTTGCTCGAGGCGATCGACGGCGACGAGGATCACTATAACTATTTGGACAACCGGCAGGCTCCTCCGCTCGACGTCATCGCGCCGACGCTTGCGTCGATGGGCGCCCGTGAAGCGGTCCCGCTGTTGTTGCAACATCTCCTTGATCACGAGACCCCCATCGCATGGCTGCCGACAATCGTTGATGCGGTTGTCACGCTTGAAGACCCCAACGCCGTCCCACAGTTGCAGGCGTTTGTGCAGCGATATCGCAGCGATTCAGTGTTTGGCGCTGACCGCGGAGCACCGTTGTTGAGCGCGCTCAACGGGATCTTTAAGCTGGGTGATGCGAGTGCTCGAACATGGTTGACCGCGCTTCAGACGGATCGAGCTGCCCACCAGAGCATCCGCGACGGGATCGTGCAGCTCTTTCAAAACGAGGCCCGTGGAACAACAAATCAAACCAATGAACAACGACTGACTCAAGCGCGTGAACAATTGCAAGGACGAGTGAACGCCCTTCGCGCGGCGGTCAACGCTTTTCCAGCTCAACTTACGCAGGATCAGTTTGATGACGAGTGGAATAACCACTTGGATGATCTTCGTGCTTGCGCTCAAGGAGTGCTTACCCGCCGTCCTGACCTGAACGAAATTCGCATCACCATTACGGTTCGCTCCGAGCCCGCGTCTTCCTTGTTTGAAACAACGCCGGCACCGGTGCGGTTGCCGGACAGCGCCAACATCGATCAACGCCTTGCTGCCATTCAAACACAGCAAGACTGGGTCGAACGCCAGCTCAACAACCTTGAAGCGGCCGAATCGACTGTGCGAACGGCGGTGTTTTCTCCGCAAGATCCAGAGATGTCCCGGTGCATGACCGCGATCATCATGCCGATTAAATTGCCTGGATTCGGTCGCACGATTACAACGAGACAGATCGTTCAGCGCATCAGCACTGTTCGTGCAGTTGCACGACAAACGATTACACCGGGTTTTGGGACTCCGCGCGGCACTAACGTGTTGGTTCCGTGGTTCTTGGTCTCAAGTCCTTCTGTGGACTCATCGGGCGTCCTTGTCCAAGCCGCAACACCTGTGACCAACACAGCAGTCGTGCCGCCAACCAACACAAACGGGCCACCAGTGATTCCGGGCACCAATGGTCCTCCAGCAATTCCAGGTGCGGGTGGTCCTCCGGCCATTCCAGGCACAGGCGGTCCTCCGGCCATTCCAGGCACAGGCACGGCGACGCGACCTGCGGGTGGACCACCGGCAGTTCCAGGCGGACCACCAAGCATTCCGAGTGGGCCACCAACATTGCCGACAGCGGGCGGACCACCGGCAGTTCCGGGCGCTGGGACTCCAACCAATCGACCACCCACCAATCCGAGTGGACCACCCACGAATCCTAGCGGCGGCCCACCAACACCTCCTGGCGGAACCCCGCCCACAACTGGCGGAACTGCCCGTCCGTGGTGGGAAGAGAACTAAGCGCAGAAGATTTCATTCGTCCCGATTGGTTGCAGCGAAATTGTACTCCGTTGTTGCTCAATGCTTGGCGGACGGGGTATTAACTTTAATCCATCGCCTGTGGCGATGTTCTGTACATTGCCGTGAGAGGAACTTAGTCCCGTGAAAGAGCTCGTTCGCTATCTACTAGAAAACATTCAGATCGACTTTGAAGGCGCAATCGACCTCGATACTGTCCGCGACTACCTTCGAAAAGACGATTCGCGCGAGGCCCGCGCATTGCTGACCAAGCTCAACGCTGACGGTGATGTGGACGACATGCTGTTGACGCTCGCTGACACTCTGAAAAGTGCGCTTCCAAAAGGTATCACTGACTCAGTTCTTCGCGAACAACTGCAGATGTACTCTGATTCGTAGGCTCTTGCGGGCGTGCATGCGACGGTGGGGTTATCGCGTTTGCACTGCCCTTGAGGCTGTGGTCGTTGGCTTGATGATCGCTTGCGACACGGGCGCTCCCATGCGCCCAGCACAGGCCCCGTCCATCGTTCGTTCATCCTTGGTGGCACGCATTGATGGGGCATTTAATGCGAACTTGAATGTGCCGATTGAGTTCGACTATGATCAAATATTGTCGCCTCGATCCGTCGTTAGAGCGAACTTTTCGCTGCGATCTGCGGACCTCGGGGTGAACTTACGGCTTCGTTGGGAGCCGGTTCAGCGGCGCGTTCAGCTGCTATTTTCTCCAGCTGAAATCCGCCCCGAGCTTGAGTACATCCTAACTGTACGCGACGGGCTGTTGAGTTGGGACGGTGTCCCCACGGGGCGAACAACTGCGTATCGCCTGCGCTTTTATGCCGGAGACCTTGCGGTTGCACCGTCGGTTGTCTCCTTTTCGGCGGACATCGCGCCGCTTTTTCGGCGCAGCTGTGTCGGCTCTGGGTGCCACGGACCGCGGGAGCCGGTGATGGGACTCGACCTCAGCTCATCCATTGGAGTTGCGACATCGGCCATCGGTGTGCTTTCTCGCGAAAACCCTTCGATGACCGGAGGTATCGATCGGACGGAGCCGCAGTGGTCTGGCATCCCGCGGATCGCGCCGGGCGAACCGGAACAGAGCTACCTGGTATACAAAATTGTCGGCGCAGGTCCCATGCGGGGCAGCCCGATGCCATTTAACGGAACACTCATTTCTGAGACAGAGCAGCTTCAAATCAGTACATGGATCCAGCAGGGTGCCCGGCTCGACAACTGATGTGCGTCGGATGTGTGCAATGAGATGCTCGGTGGCTTGACAGTCTGCTAATCTACGGAGTAACCGCACGCATATGAATCCCCTTCGAATCGGTCATGCGCTCTCAGTCGCCTTTATTGCTTTGATGAGCGTTGGGGCAAGCTGCAACAGAAACAACAGCGGATCCGCAACGCCCGATAGGCCTTCGGCCGAATCTACGCCGCTGCCCGGTGAGCAAAATCCAAACGCCCAGCGAAGTGATCGCGTGACAGAAGCGCCTGGCTTTGACACGAGCACACTCTCTGCCATTGAGCGAGATCTGCTGTGGAATGTCGCAAACGATTTGTTGTCTCCGTGCGGCGATCCACACTCCCTCGCGGTGTGTGGGCGCGATCGCAGTTGTGCTGAGTGCCGTCCAGCGCTTCGTTTTTTATCGCGCAGAGTGCAAGACGGCTTCGACGCCGAGCGCCTTGGCGAGCTTGTGCGAGCGAGATTTTCTCGGGACGCGGTCGTGAGGATCAACAGCGAAGGGGCTCCGGTTCGGGGCGAAGCGAGCGCGCCGATCACGCTGCTTGAGTTCAGCGATTACGAGTGTCCACATTGCGCGAGTGAAGCGCCCATACTCCGTGATATCGAGCGGGAGTTTGGCGATCGGCTTCGGGTGATTCACATGCACTTTCCCATCTCATTTCACCAGCATGCTGTGCCTGCCGCGCGGGCTGCTTACGCCGCCGGAAAGCAAGGAAAGTTCTGGGAGTACCACGACATGCTCTTTGCGAATCAGTCCGCCCTTGAGCCGGACAATTTCGTTCAGTACGCACAGCGGGTGGGCTTGGACGTGACACGCTTTCGCGCAGACTCCGCTGCGACGGACAGTGAAGCCGCGGTCGCTCGTGATCGTCGTGAGGGAGAGAGGCTTCAGATTGAAGCGACCCCGACGATCTTTATCAACGGACGTCGCTGGCCTAGTGCGTTGCACCCCGATCGCGCCCAACTTCGAGAGTGGATCAACGATGAGCTCGAGCTTCGCGGGCAGCCGCCTGTCCCGACACCTGCCGCTGCACCAAGTGCGGCCCCAGAAAACAACGGATAGCGTTGGCGGATTCCGCCTTCGAGCAATCGCTCTTCCAAGCCATCACGGACGGGAATTTTGGGATCGCTCAAGAAGATGAGCGGCGCAGTCAGCGACGGTTTCCCCGGGTGCCAGGGGCTTCTTCTTTGAAGCCAACTCGGCGCGAGTGATCTGCTAAAAATTGACCCAACTGTGCGGTCACATAGCTCACTGCACCGGTTTCGGCGAGATCGAATAATTTTTGGCCCGGTGCTCGATGAAGCTCTAAAACACCGAACAAACGCGAGTCATGCGAGATGCCAGCAAAGAGGACAGCACCTTCGGGAACCGAGGGGAGGTAAGGGTCCGGTTGCCACGACGGAAACGTAAGCGTGGTGGTTCTAAGCGTCGCGTCACTTCGCGCATGTCCTCGGACAATCTTTGCGCGAGTGCCTCGACGTGTGGGATCACTGCAGATCTCAAGAACGAGTTCATCGTGGTCAATATCGTATAACGAAAGTGCGATATCAGTTTGAGGGAGCAAATCCGTTGTAATTTTCACTACGTACTCACAAGCCTCGGTGTGCTCCCGCAAGAAGGCGAGATCTTGGAGCGCTTCAAATGCATCAC
>JANNCG010001390.1:0-6312 GCA_031386385.1 Myxococcales bacterium | reverse complement strand
ATCCCGAGGCGCTCTCCAACGCCGAGTGTGTCCGCGGTCTGCTCGACAGTAGCTCTAGAGGTCCCGGCGCATGACGATCGAGACGCTCATGCTCGGCGATCGTGCGTGGCGGTTCACCTTGCCTCGCGCCCCGACCCGCATGTTGCTCACCGCGCTGAGAGCGCTGCCATCAGTGTGTGACGTGGTACTGAGCGAAGGCCACGTCGCGCTGCATTTTTTCAGCACGCAATCACGCGATGAAATGGCTCTTGTGGACGTTTGGGAGCTCTTGAAGACGCCGTTTGTTGAGCGTGAAGGCACAGTGGAGCACGAGCTTCTCACGACCTACGACGGGCCTGACCTCGAAGAAATCGGTGCCGCTACGCAGCTGAGCGTGGCGCAGATAGCGAGCCTTCACAGCGGTCAGACGTACGAAGTCAAAGCCGTTGGATTTGTGCCAGGATTTGCATACCTCGGAAGCGTGCCCCAGCCGCTGAGGGTGAGCCGGCGAAAAGTTCCACGCGTGAGAGTCGAGGCCAATCGAGTTGGGATTGCAGACACTCGCACGGGTGTGTACCCCTTTGCCGGCCCCGGAGGATGGAACCTCATTGGGACTGTTCACCACCAGTCGCTGTTCGGCTCAACCGCGGGGGCGATGCTATCGCTCGGTGACCGCGTGCGATTTGTGAGCGAAAAATCAGCGAGCGCGGTGATTTCTTCGCCAACCAATCACGCCATCAGCACCCCTCTTTCGCGTGCGGCTCACCTGGTGATTGAGCGCTGCGATGCCTTCGCGTTGCTACAAGATCGGGGGCGGTTTGGATGGATGCACCAAGGGGTAAGCCAAGGTGGCGCCCTGTGGCCCACGCTCGCGCAGCAGACACTGCGGGCACTCAAGCTCTCGACCGACGCGCCGGTGATTGAGTTGTATGGTGCCATCTTGGTTCGTGCAGAAGGCCAGAGCGTTTGGCTTTCGCACAATGGACGGCTGCTTCGACTTCGCCCAGGCGAATCTGCGCGCTTTGAGCGACCCCCGTTCGGCCGTGTAGCATACCTAGCAGCGCTCCCCGTGATCGCCATCGCCCCGCAGCTCGGGAGCGTTTCGCAACTGTTACGCGCGTCACTCGGTGGCTTAGAGGGCGCGCGGCACCGTTCGTTGCGCGCCGGCGACATGCTTGTACTTTCGCCTCACCCATTGGAGCTAACTGCAGCAGACGGTCAAGAGTGTGAAGAGTCTGCGAGCGCAGAACAGCTTGGAGAATTTCAGCCAATTCGCGTGACACCTGGGCCAGATTTGCACCGCTTCGGGCCCCAAGCGTTCGAGCTATTTGTTGAGCACAGCTGGCAAGTGAGCGCGAAGAGTGATCGCGTTGGCGTGCGGTTAGAAGGCACGTTAATTGAGCGTTCGGACACCGATCACGGGATCAGTGTTCCAATGGTCGCTGGCGCTGTGCAGGTCCCCGCGGACGGAGGGCCGATCGTGTTAGGCGTCGACCATCCACCGACCGGCGGTTATCCCGTGCTCGCGGTGGTACGCGCGGTGGATCTTCCGCTGCTCGCGGCGCGCAAGCCTGGAGCGAAAGTTCGCTTCAGCGACGGCCTTTAAATCCCATCATGCTCTGCACAACGGACTCAGAGGACTCTGCAATGGCAGCCTCTTCTTTGGCCCGATCTGCGCAGTCCTCGCACATCTTCTTTGCTTTTCCGCTGACTTTGACACTGACGAGTTTTTCAACTTCGTTATCACACTGTTTGCAGTACGCCATGATGTTTACACTCCGCGGGCCAGCTGATTGATTGCCCACGTCTCCTTCGCTCGCAAGACGTGAAACTGTACCCCCATTCCTGTCGAAGCGGACCAACGAACGGTGCCCTGAATGCAGGCCGGCTCGGCGAGCGCCGGAAGATCGAGAAAAAACTCTGCGACAACTCCATACGGGATCGCTTGGGCTGTCTGAATAAAAATCCCACCCAACGATACATCTCGTGTTGTGCCCGCGACCAAAACACCGTCGACGCTCTTAAAGCGCACCGGCAGTTTCACTGCAAATCTTTCAAACTGTCTCTTGTTTGCTGTGCTCACAATCTGCGATCCTCCCGATCGTCGTTCAGCGCTCTTCACGTCGATCGTCGCGCGATCATTCGTCGTGGAAGGTGATTTATCAGAAGCCCCGAGGTGTAGATCAATCATCTTTGTAGTGCCAACAAAAGTACTCCTTTTCGGTTCGATGCAAATGGCAAAAAGTAATAAGAGCTCCCACAGCAACTTCGATGTACCGCTTCCCATCGTCCTGGCGATTGTGGTGGTGTTGATAGCTGGTTTTCTTCCGTACATTTCGCCACGAGCATTCAGAGGTGCGCTCCCAACCGAACTCCCAATACTGGTGGTCGATCCACTCACCAGTGCAACATCGCACCAGCACGTCTCTCGAAGAGCGGTCCCGACGTATCTCAACGACGCGCTTGATCGCGTTGGCGAAAGCACACTCTCTCGCGACGCGGCGCAGGTAGCCAACGCATCACGCGTGTTTGCTGACGCGCTCATCCAAGCGGGCGGCGATGATCTCTCGGTCCGCGCCGGGCTCCGCGAAGCGCAGCTTGATCGCATGATCTCGCATGCCCAAAATCGGACACGTGATCCGCTCGTGCTCGTTGCTCAGCGCCACGGTTTGCTGCTCTCGAACAGCTCCGCCGCGCTTGCTCGGGCGAGGGCCTGGTTTTCATTTCGCTGGGAGGCCGCCGGTGCTCGCGCCGTATTAAGCGCCGAACAAGCGCCCCTTGAGCAGCTGGTGGGTCGACTGCTCGCAGACGATCGCAAAGCGCTGTTGAGCTGGGTCTTCTCAGTATCTTGCGAGACCTTGATGGGCCTCCGCGAGCCGACGGCTTTCTCTCGCCAGTCCATCGAGCGCTGCACCGCTGCGCGCCGTGATTTTCTTGCGCTGGCCCCGCAGGTCGACGCGGGCTATCCCGTGGCCCTCGCGAGCGCGTCGTTGTTGTGCCTAGAAGCGCTGTATTTTCGTCATACGGCGATCGGCGCGACCGATCCCTCGATGCGCGCTGTTCTTGAGAGGCTCGCTCATGACGATCTGGGGCGAGCACACAATGAGTATCAAGCCGTCCTCGCCGGACAGGTGGACCCGCAGCAACGACCGGTCATCGAGCGCTATTTTTATGGAACCGAGCGCGTCGCATCCCTTGCATTTGAGCCGTAATCTTCGGCTCGGCGCTCGCACAATCAATAAGCTATAACAGTCTAAAGATTTGGTCGCGCTGCGCCCGTAGCGGTAAACGCCGTCCCGTCGACGGTAAAACTAGTGCCCATCACGCCGCGAATCAAGAGGGTCCCTTTCTGTGTCGGCGTCGGTGAGTCCAGCTCTCCGCCCACAGCGATGACAAGCGTGCCTGAGCCATGGACGGCGTGCAGTGAGTTGCGTGTCACGTTGGCGATGGGGCGATAAAATTCGCTGCCATTGTATGACAGTGTAGTGCCGTTGCGGCCCACCACAAATCCTCGATTTTCGCGGTCGAGCCACACGCCCGACAAGCCCGCGAGCGAGGACGAGATGGGGTCAACGCTCCAAGTATTCATGCGACGAAACAAGATCTGTCCGGCTCCCGCCCCTCCGACTGCAGCGCAGGTGCCGCCCGCAACGCAAGAGACGGTGAACAGCGTGTTGTCACGGTCAGCCCCGTCACTGGTTGCGGTTGCCACATCCCGTCGCTGGTGTTGCGGCGAAGGACAGTTCCGTTGGCGCCAACGACCGTAAGGCCGGCTGAATCGGGGGCAATTTTGTACAGATTCACCATCTGCGCCGCCCCGGGGATCACCTCTTGCCTAAACGTCATCCCATCATATCGAAGTAATACTCCTCTGGGGCCATCCGGCAACGGACTGCCACCCACGAACCACATCCCACCGGCAGAGTCCGCGGTGATCCCCCACAGCGTAGGCTTGCCCATCGGATACATTCCGCCGATATCTAGGGTCTCGCACATCCCGCCTTCGGTGTATCGCAGGACGTGCCCGTTCTCACCGCTGGCCCAGATGGTGTTTCCCACGCCATAGACCCACCACAACACGTTGGGCGTCCGGCACACCGTCTCAAATCGCCCAGCGGAGTAGCGCATCAGCCGCCCCGCCGCGGTTCTATCTGGAACCATTGCCGGATCAACGCCGAGGTACCCACCAGCGATGTATGCGCGCGAAGCATCGGGCGCAACCCAAACGCTCAACAGTGCCCCACCCGGGAGGTTATCAATCGCGAGAAAAATATCCGAAGCCGCAGGACCGCAGCTCGCCGTGTGAAGCGCGGCCAACGTAAGTGCTGCTAGCGTGGCTTTGCCGTAGGCGCGGGTGCGCTTTGAAGAGAAAAGTTTCATTACTGTCGAGGAGTATACCCCACGTCATGGGGCGAGTACCCCTCCGTTCTAAGCGCCGAATTAAACAAGAAATTGCACGCGATGTCAACCGAAGCAGGCTTGACCGGAGGATCGATCGGGCACAGTGTTCGGCGTGCTTTTTGAGCGAAAATTTGAGATTCACTGGACCATCGGTCCGCAGTCCGCCGAGGGGATGGCTGCGCTGCGATCCTTTGCGCACGGGCTCAAGCTGAAGCTTACACACATCGTGCTGAGCCACGGCGATCATCCCTCTCAGCCGATGTTTACCCGTCGTGAGACAGCCCCGTATCGAACGGTGCTTCAAAGCGCGATCCGCGTGGCAGAGCAGCTCGTCGAGAGTGGGTTTGAGGTGGCGCGCACGAAGATCGAGCAGGACCTCTCTGACCCGACCACTGTCGTTGAGCAACTGCCCTTCGTCGCCGGAGGCTCGAAGGCGTACTTTGAGCAACACGTGAAAATTTGCCTACGCCGCAGCGACGAGATATCGCAACTTAGGGCCCTCGGAGCAGCGCGCAACGCGCACTTGTCACGCAACGCACTGCGTGTCGATGATCAGGGCCGGGACGAGCGCTTTCTCACCCAACGGGTTTATTCGCCCGAGATGGATGCCGCGATGACAGCGTTTGATTCGTTGTATGACTCCGTGCACGCCGAAGGAATCCAGATCGTGTCAGACGAGCGAGAGTACGTTGTCTACGACAGCCGCCCGACCATCGATTCTGGTTGGATGAACCAAGCAAGAGAGAGTGACCGCCAATGAGCATCATGGACAAATTTGCAGAAGAGTTAGCGGCACGTCAGCCCAGAAGCCCCGGTCAGCCATACCCGCAAACCTATGGACCTGGACCGCTGAGAGCGAAGATCTTTGACCCCGCTACAAAGCAGTATCCACAAGCGTATTTGCGAGGTGAACCTGAATTAGATCCCGAGGCACTTCAACACTGGCGTCTCGCTCAGCGGGCGGCGATGCAGCACGTTTTGCAGGTCGTTGCTGACAGTCGCTGGAGGGACCATCTGATTTTGCGCGGAAGCGCAGTACTCGCGACTTGGTATGGCGATCAAGCGCGCGAACCTCGAGATCTCGACTGGGTAGTGCAGCCCAAGAGTATTCGCATCAGTGACCGACAAGCGCACGAGCTTGAGAGCGAGCTGATCAAAGGGGTGTGCAAAGGGTCACCGCGCGAGTCGGACGTGGTGTTTGTTGCGGACGCGGTGGCCACCGATGACCTGTGGACCTACGATCGCGTTCCGGGACGTCGGGTGTGTTTGCCGTGGACCCGTACAGATCAGCTGAGCGGAACGGTGCAGGTGGATTTGGTCTACGGCGAGACAGTGTTCACACTACCAGAGTGCTGCGATATTCTGCTCAGCGGAGAAAGGTCGGCGAATTTGCTCACTGCTACGCGCGCTGAGTCCCTCGCGTGGAAGATCATGTGGCTCACCACTGACGCGTATCCGCAAGGCAAAGACCTCTTCGACGCGGTGTTGCTCTCTGCAGACAGCGAGTTGAACAACGGCCTTCTCGACCAGGTGTGCAATCGGTATCTCGCTGAATGCCCCAACCTCGGTCCGGGTGACTTCGCCCGAGTACGAGATTCGGATTGGTTGACTCGAGTGGATGCGACACGCGTCGACTGGGACAATTTTTTAAAAGAGTACCCCGACGTGCCTGGCGAATTGGTCCAGTGGATGAGCCGAATTCGCGAAGCCGTTGTCGCCGCGACGAGCGTCTAACACTGAAGGATCTATCCGGTTGAATACCTCGAATTTATCTGACAAGTTGGCAGTATTTCGTTCGTTTGGCAACGAGTACTGGCGCGTGGGACAATACAACTCACGCTTCGCGCTCTCGCATGATGGGGCACTTGTCCTAGGCGCGTTTCGAACTGGTGGGCTCGTTCTTGACGCCTCCAACGGCACACAAACTACGCG
>JANNCG010001320.1:0-2734 GCA_031386385.1 Myxococcales bacterium | reverse complement strand
GCGTTGTGGTCGAGATAGATAGGGTCGCTGTCAGACATACCGAGGTCTCTTGCCGATGTTAGCCCAACGCCCTTTTCGCAGCGCGGAGTGTCCCGAGCATACTAGCGCTCGCTGAGCCCAAACACACGCATCGCGTTGCCGCCTAGAAACAACGCCTTGGCCTCGTCGTCGAGCCCTAGCTCATCGATTTGCGCAAGACAGTCCGACGGCGAAATCATCGGAAAATTGCTGCCAAAAAGGACCTTCTTGCGGCCGTGCCCCTTCATGTACTCTCGCAGCGATGCGGGATATCGCTTGGGTTTGTAAGCCGAGGTGTCGATGTACACGTTGGGATACTTGGTCGCCAAGCAGATCATCTCGTCGGTCCAGGGATAGCCGATGTGCCCGCCAACAATCACCAACTCTGGAAAGTCCAAAGCGACCTCATCCAGATACGGGATGGGCCGTCCGGGATCTGACGGACGCAGCGGTCCAGCGTGGCCTACTTGCAAACAAAATGGAATCCCAAGGTCCACGCACTCGGCATAAAGTGGATAGTAGCGTCGGTCGTTGGGTGGAAGATTCCACAGCCAGGGGAGCACACGAAGTGCGCGCATTCCGAGGGTTTTGACTGCGTGTCTGAGCTCGCGCACTGCGTCCATGGGCCGCAGGATGTTCACCGACGCGACACCCACCAAGACCTCCGGAGCATGGCGCACAAAGTACGCAACCTCGTCGTTGCTGATCAGCGCGCCCTCGGGTCCATACCACGCTGAGATCAGCGCACGATTCACGCCCGCGCTCTTCAACGCCTCAAGGGTAAACTCAAGCGGAACCTCCGCCGCAACCTCCGTCACCCCCATCCACCGCCGAAGCGACTCAAACATCGGCTGACTGATAAACTTCGCGGTGGGGTGCTGTATCCACGCATCGACAATGCTCATAGCGCTCATAGCGAAGAGCCTATCACATCTACCTGCTCGCTACGGTTTGCTCTCAGATACACTCGGCCCACGTTTGCGCCAAAGTTCGCGCCAAGACTCTGAGGAGATCTGGCGATCATAAGCGATCTGCACTGGCATCATTCCGAGGCGATCGTACAGCCGTGCCTGCAATCGAATCGGCCACCAATCGTATAAAAATATTTCAAGGGGTCGCCACATGGCAACCCAGCCGATTATCACAAGCCCCTCTCGCAGCAGCTCGCCGAGCCGCGCGGTCTTCAGCGTTGCGACGACCAAGCTGCCTGCACCGACGGCCAACCCGAGAAAGAGCAAGCCGACCAACAGGCTGACGCGCCCGATCTTCAACATCTCACGAAGCTTGGTACGAGACACCCTCGCGCGGTGCTTGAAAAAATCGTGAATCGCGTCCCGAAGCGCACCCGGCTCATCGGGCGGCCCAGACAGGTTGCTCACGCTCACGAGCAAACCCAATTTCGCTTTGCTCGGGCTCTCTTGAGCCCATCCCACAATGAACTCTTCAACCTCTTGATCGAGGTCTCGCTTTCGAAACGGCGAGGCATCCATTGCGTTAAAGAGCTCGCGAAGCTCTGCAACGTGGAGTTCAATCAACTCGCAGTTTGCCGGAAGCGGATCTCCCGCAGAGAGGGGGTTGTCGGCCATGCAGCGACCCTAGCATGTTTGAACAGTTGATCGTATCGCAGCCGCGTGGCGCTTGCCACGGCGCCCTTTGCTGTTCACAGTGGATGCGCGAGGGTTTTGCTACGCCACTGCGAAGCGACGCTTCAGCACGTGGTTCTCCAAATGCGAGTGCGTAATCATGTCCGCCTCGAGATGCATCAGCTGACCCAAGAGCGTTTGGTAGTTTCTGCATGCCCACGTTGGTGGGGTGAACTCCTCGCTCGCAGAGAGAATTTTTTGCAGCAGCTTCGACACGACGAGGTCCGCTTCGGACCACCCTGCCGCCTCGGCTTGGATGACCTCAATATCGGGATCCTTCGCGAGCAAGAGCGGAAAAAACACCTCTTCTTCCCACTCCATGTGCGGTAGCAGCACGTTGGCGAGTTTGTCGACCGCAGAGTCGAGCTCGAGGAGCTTCGGGTTTTGATCGGCATGGCGCCAAAGGACGGTGGCCGAGAGCACGCGAATCGAGGCAAAGGTGTTGCGCAAAAACTGGTGGTGGTTGGCGATGATGTGCGCCACTAACCTGGAGGTCGAGACGGCAGTGAGATCTACCGGTGGCTTGCGAAGGGGATCCGCGACGGATAGCGCCAGTTCTGCGATCAAATTGGTCACTCCCCGGAGCTTCAGCGACTCGGCGGCACTCGCCGAATCTGCGCCACAGCAGTGGTTCTCTGGTGCGTTTAAAGATGGGTCCGCAACCTTGGCTAGCCGAAAGTCTGAGCAATTTGAGTTGAGTGGGCTACTGAGCATTGAGTTTCTCCAGCGGCGATGGGTCGCAGTTGAGGTTGGGTACATCAACGGGTAAGCAACATACGTACCGCGAGAATATTGACCTACGACTGAGGTCCCGGTGTCCTTTGGGCAGCTCGTACCAACTGAGTGCCCACGACGCGACGAGCATATGCATGACGCGCACAGGACATAAACCGACTGAATGGACCGAGGTTTCGTGCCATCCTCCGCGCCGAGTAAAGCTACTCCGGACTGAAGTCCGGAGCATTCGCCTGAGCAAAAGCAGCGGAATCAGCACGGGTCGCGCGTCTCACAACGCGGAGTTTCTGCTTCGTAGGCCGTGTCATCACGTCGCCTCCACAGACTTCACCACCGTG
>JANNCG010001313.1:0-5937 GCA_031386385.1 Myxococcales bacterium | reverse complement strand
CATCGCCACGCCCATCGCGCTTCCGTGAAATACGCTCGCGGTCCCAACTCGTCCACGTCCTCCAGGACTCGCGACAGCGGCCCCTACCACCAGATCGCCAAAACCATCGCCGTTCACATCCCCACCGCTCGCGACTGAAATCCCGAATTGATCGTGTGCTAAAACTCCTTCAAGCACACGCGTTGGTATCATTGGGACTCCCATCGCGCTTCCGTGGAATACGCTCGCTGTGCCGGCTAGTGCGCGTCCACCTGGACTCGCCAAAAGAGCACCAACGACCAGATCGCCAAAGCCATCGCCGTTGACATCCCCGGCGCCCGCCACAGAATTCCCAAACGATCCTCCCGCAAAAATGCCTTCGAGTACACGCGTTGGTATCATCGGGACTCCCATCGCGCTTCCGTGAAATACACTCGCCGTCCCGGCGTTCTGGAGTCCTCCGGGACTCGCCCAAGAAGCCCCAACAACGACGTCATCGAATCCGTCGCCGTTGAGATCCAGATGAGCGTTTGAGCTAGTATCAACATTGGCCGAGTTGTCCGTTGCAGGGACGTGAAAGAGCCACGTTGGACTGAAGCTCATGGCAGTCGCCGCGCCAACGGTTGCACGAAGTCGCCAAAATACCACACTATTTGCAGGCAGCGCCAACGCGGGTCGCACAGAAGTGCCCACCGCACGAATCCTCTCGATCACCATGGTGCACGCACGATCACGGCAAAGCTCGACGTCAGCACCGTCGGTTCCGGCTGGTAATTGCCAGCGTAACGTGGGCCTGCGCAAGGACGCATCGCCCAACGAAAGTGGCGCTATTGGACGGGGAAAAGCCCCCATTGCGATGCAGGCGGCGCCGACGCGCTCAAAGCCCGCGTTGCAAGTCGCCGAACACGCGCTCATTGCGCAGACGGCACTACCGTTGGCGACCGCAGGGCACGCGTTTCCACAAGCGCCGCAGTTGGCGACATCGCTCGTTGTAATGACCTCACAGCCGTTGGCGGCGGTGTTGTCGCAATTACCGAAGCCCGTGTTGCACATGGCTACGCCGCAGATTCCGGCGGTGCAATTTGGCGTCGCGTTGACCACTGTGCACGCGTTGCCACACATGCCGCAGTTCGAGACATCCGTTTGCAAGCTAAGACACGTCATCATGGCGCCCGCACCGCAGGGGCTGTTGGGCAAGGGACAGCCAAGACGACACACTCCGGCGACGCACATTTGATTCATCGGGCACCCGATCCCGCAGGCACCACAGTTGGCCGCATCCGTCTGAGTATTCACACAGGATCCTGCGCACATGGTTGTGCCTATATGACAAGTACACATTCCTGCTTGGCAGCTTCGACCCATGGGGCACACTATCCCGCAGGCGCCACAATGGCTGTTGTCCGTCTGCGAATTAACGCATCCCCCCAGCTCACAAGGCATCGTGCCTATCGGACAAACGCCAGTGTCCATGATCAAGTTGGGCACATCAGCAACGTTGGGCATGTCCGTGTTAGGAACGTCATTGACGGGAACATCCACGCGATCGGTGTTGCCCGATTCCGTCGTCACGAAAGCATCGAGCGCGTCTGTCCCTTCGTCCGTGGGTGCGGGCATTGGCATCGTACAAGCGCTACCGAGGGCCACGAGTGCGAGCGAAATGATTTTCAACCGGTTCACGAAATTGGCCTCAGTGGTAAGTGCAAGCTCCACGACGCACGGCAAAGGCTCCGAAGCGGCGGCTAGCGATGGGAAGCGTACATGAAGCCTCAAACCACTGTCGATCCCATAGCGCCCCGCCCCGGCGCGTTGTCGCTTGAAACCTCGCGGCTGACGCACGAACCCCTATTGCACCCGAACGGTGTACGTCGCGCGATTGCCTCCGTCGCGCCGGGACGGCGATCCCATGTCACCGTCATGAACGTGGATAAGGTACAAGCCCGCATCCAGCTCACGCTCAAGTCGCTCAACACGTGAGGTCCCGTCGGATGAGCCCAAGCGCTGCAGGTCTCTGCCCATCAGCGTGAAGTCCACGTCGGTGTGCGACGCGTTATCGCCGGGTCCGTCGATGGTCACCTCTATGGTCACCCGTTGCCGTTGGGCCAGCCGAAACCGATACAATCTGGCGGCATCATATCCGTTATAAGCATTATTGCGTCCACCCGATGGTGCTGGATTGCTTCGACCATCAAGCCTGCCGCGGCGCTCAACGCCGAGTTGCAGGTCCTCAGGCCAACGCTCGCCCGGTGGAATGGGATACGAAAATCCCATATGTTCTGGGTTTCGCACCAAACTTCGTGCCTGCTCTTCTGTGAGCATATGCAACGTGACGCCTCGCTCTAAAAACGTGTTCATCGCCGCAGGAACATCCCCGGTCTGAAACGAGTGATAAATCTTCAGGGCGTTTGTCAGCCCAATCGCGACCCCGTCGTTGTCCGTGTCGGGTAAACCCTCGGTCCCATCCATCATGTCCCACAAGAGAGCCTGCGAGACGTCTTGTGAGCCAATCCCGCGTAGGTCTGCGCGCAGGCGCTCTGAGTCTTCATCGAGCAAAATGCGCCCTGGTGCGCTGGCCAACGGCTCCACAGGCTCAAGCCCTGCGGTGTCCCAGTAGCGCGCGTTGCCTGCCACCGCACACGCCAACGCGCTGGCAAATCCCTCATCCATCGCGAGCCCCGGAAAATACAGCGTCCTCCCGGGGTGATTGCCGCCGAGCGAAAACTGACCCGCCAGCGTGCGCACGACAAAGTGTGAAAACTCGTGAAGCACCACGGGGTCGTCAAACTGGTCTGCGTCCGAGGCGTCTTCACGGCCCGGATCTCCGCCCTGAATTTGCAGCGCGTACGTGCCCGCGTGTCGAGGGTACGGCCCCAAAAACGCCGTGATCGAGCCTTGTGGGAGCGCGTTGTTGTTTCCCCTGCGCCAGAAGGCAATCAGCGGCGGGAGCATGCGTCCGTCAAAAGCGCCCTGCACATGCGGGAGATATTTTACGAAATTGGCGAGGATGTTAAACGCGCCGGCGGGCTCAGAGGTCCCCACGTCCGCACGAAAAGTCACCGTCGATCCGGACTGAGCGTTGAGCAACCCAGTGCTCAAAACATACGGTCGCTCAGTGCCTGGATCGCTCACCACTCGGAGGTCCGATCCCAAGTACGTCGTGCGCGACTCAAGCTGCACACGCACCGCAACCGAGCCGGGAATTTGCAGCCGAAATGCGCCCGTCACGTCGGTGTCTGTCTGCGCCACGACCTGATCACTCGCGTCGCGAGCCACTACGTGCGCCCTCGCTGCGGGCAGCCACTGCACCGCGCGGGTGAGCCCTCGGGGCGTAAAGGTTCGCTTTGCAAACTGGGCCGTCCCAGAGACTCCAGCGCCTGTCCCTGCGGTCACCACGACGCCATCACCTTCGAGAGGTCGCACGATCGACACCGGCAATGTGGCAGTGCCTGCGATGGGCGACACTTGCAACGCGAGGGTAAAGGCACCTCGCTGCTCGGCGACAAATCCATCAGCCACTACCGTGTAAGTGCCCGCCGGAAGCTCAACCGAAATGGCTGAGTTGGTCCCGTCATTTTCGGCATCGTCGTTGCAGCGAATCTCAGTCGCATCGTCGCCACATCCTGCACGAAGGGACAAAACGGTGTCAAAGCTCCCGCGAAGTCGCACGTTGACCAGCGACGGTCTGTCGAGGATAAACTCATACGTCTTGTCTGCCCCCATCGCTCCGAACCCGCACGTCGCGTGAAAGCGATCTTGCCCTCCCCGGTTGTCTCCGGTGATGGTTCGGCCTGACTCTAGCCGCGTCGATGCTGCGCAAATTTGCTGCATTTCTGCTGACCAACGCGCAGCTCCTGGCTGAGACGTTGTGCTGTTGTTTGCAACAATAGGGCGCACGACGCCGTTGGTGTTCACCGTCGTCACTGCGGGTCTGCACCCGCTCGTGGCGAGTAAAGAGCTCACCGCAAGGGCCGCGCTCGCTTGCGAAAACGTTGGCTTAAAAAAACAAATCTTCGACACGGACGTTAGGTCTCTCTCGCTTGAAGAAGGCGTTGTCGAAGCCGTCCGTAGCGCGCTGCATGGTGGGTGTTATCGATGGCCATTTTAACGGATCGTTCGCTCGCGATCAAAACAACGAGTCCTCTCGCGCGCGTGATGGCAGTGTACAGCAACGACCGATTCAAGAGCACATAATGGCTGGGGTGCAGCGCGATCACCACCACGTCGTACTCGCTCCCTTGCGACTTGTGCACTGACATGGCGTACGCGAGCGCGAGGGCCTCACGCGCTTCTCCAGCGTAGGTCACGTCACGTCCGTCAATCGTCACCACAACGGTGCGTTCGTCCACGTGTTTGATGGTTCCGAGGTCGCCGTTGAAGACCTCAAGCTCGTAGTCATTGCGACGCTGCATCACCTTGTCGCCAACGGTAAACCGAGCGCCTTTCGCCTCGGGGTTAAGCTCTTTTTGCAGCACTTGGTTAAGCGAAACGGTCCCTAAAGGACCTTTGTGCGTGGGCACCAACATTTGCACTCTGCGCACTGGATCCACCGCAAATCGCGCCGGAATTCTCTTGGTCACCATCTCAACGCACAGCTCAAGTGCCCGCGTTGCGTCCTCGGGCTTGAGCCAAAAAAACTGGCCCTCGAGCGCGGCCGAGCTAGCCCCTTCCATCGAGGGCGACACCTCTGGCAGCTGCCCATGCAAGATCTTGTGTGCGGCTTTGACAATCGCACTCGCTGAGTCCTGCCGAAAGATCTCAGACAGCCGGGTTTGCGGGACCCACGGGGTGCTCAACAAGTCCGCCAGCACCCGCCCAGGACCAACCGACGGCAGCTGGTCCGAGTCGCCCACCAGCACTACCCTCGCATGAGCAGGAATCGCCTCCAGCAGCTTCGCCGCCAACGGGATATCCAGCATCGAGCTCTCGTCCACAAGCACCATGTCGGTGTCGAGCGGGCTCTCTGCGTTGCGCATAAACCTTCGCAATCTCGGGTTGTACTCGAGCAGTCTGTGAATCGTCCCGGCGGCCTGCAATGTCGCTTCGCTTAACCGCTTCGCCGCACGGCCCGTTGGCGCACACAATGTGAGCTTAAACGCCGCCTCTTGTGCGATCGCGACCAAGGCACGGACCGTGGTGGTCTTACCGGTGCCGGGGCCGCCGGTGAGGACAAATAGAGAGCTGTTCATCGCGCTCTCGACCGCGGTGCGCTGCGCATCGCTCAGCCGGTTGAGCGCTTTTTGCACACCTCGCTCAGTCCAGACACCACTGCCAATGGCTTCGAGATTGGCGTTGACGCGCTGATATACGTTTTTAGCGATAAACGACTCTGCGTGAAAAAGCGCGGGGTGATACGCGAGCTCTTGGTCACGAATGACCACGCCGGTCTCAATGAGATGCTCAACCGCCGCTTCCATCAACGCGATCGGGATCTGCAGAGACACCGCCCCTTCGTTAAGGACCTCTTTTGGGAGCCCTGTGTGGCCAGAATCACCGCCCTCTAGCACCAAGTGGCGAACCGCAGCTTCTGCACGGCGTGGGTCGTCGTGTTTGATTCCAACGGCCTTCGCGATGCGGTCAGCCGTGGCAAACCCCACGCCCGCGATGTCATTGGCAAGACGATAGGGCTCGTTTTTGACCACGCTGAGAAGCTCGTCTCCGTACTTGCGCCGGACCTTGCTGTTGAGCGCGGGACCAATACCAACTGCCTGCAAAAACGCACGCTCTTCGACCTCTGAGCGCCGCTCACGAAACGTCTCTTGGATGCGCTTGGCCCGGACCGCCCCGATCCCTTCGACCTCACGGAGCCGCTCGGGATGATCCGCGATCACATCAAGCGTCGCGGTGCCAAACAGCTCGACGATGCGCTTGGCCATCAGGGGGCCGATTCCATCGACGAAGCCTGAGCCGAGCAGCCGCGCGATGCCTTGCGGGGTGGTCGGAAGCTCTGGCACCACCGTC
>JANNCG010001270.1:0-3565 GCA_031386385.1 Myxococcales bacterium | reverse complement strand
GCCACACGGCACTCTTGGCGATCGCGTTGAAGCCCGGGTCGCCGATTTCGTTTGCGCCAAGCTCTAGCTCTTCGATGTCCGCAAACGACGCGCTCTCTGCGACGAGCTTCGCAAGCTGGGTGCGGCCGTCGTTATGTTTTGCGTTGAAATTTTTTACCCCCGCGAGGATCGGGGACGCGATCAAGCGCTCAAACTGCACCTTGTCGAGGCTGCAGTATCCCACGTTAAGATGCGTGAACGGCTGGGCCTTTACGGATGTGACCAACAGCTCAAGTCCCGCGGATTTTCCCAGCGCTTTATAGACTGACAACTCCTTGAGTCCATCCCACGCACGGGATTGAATGAGCGCTTGCACAATCGTTGTGTTCTCGGGACCATAGTCAAACGAGACGCCCGTGCAGCCCGATCCAAGCGTTGAGATAATCGTGCGCAACACTTGCTCGTCCCCACGCAATGCGAGCAGAGCGATGGTGCGGCGAGCGGCCAACTGAGACATCGCCTGGACCGCCTCGTTCTGCACGGTCGCGTCAATGATGTGCAGCAAAGGCAACCGCGTAGGATCGTCCGAGAGCCAGTTTAGCGCGCTCAACGTCGCGTCGTTGCTGTCGTCGAACCACAGTTTTCGGCACACGCTGGCCCGCCGAGAGTCGCCCTGAACCGCTTCGTCAAGCCAGCCGGTCGGAATGTATCGCTCACGATCGGGAAGGTAGCTGAACTCTCGTTCTGTCACGTCGATGAGGCTGTTCAGGTCTTCTTCCTGGCAGCCACTGAGTACTGAAATCACGCGGTGCCACTGAGACCAGACATCCGGCAGTGTGACTCCTTCGCGAAGGGCCGTGACGCACTCATCGAGCGATGCGCCGACGTAAAATTCAGTTCGAAGACGGGCGCGATCGACAATCTTCGCGTAGCGCGGAAACTGGTGCTTGCTCGGGTCTGTGACCACGATATGCTGATCGCTGTAGTTCTCAGGCAGTTCGTGGTGGACGGCTCCACGTCGTTGCCGAGCAAGCCGATCAATGGCGCCGGGATCAACATCTGCGGGAAGCTCAAGTACGATCCAATCTTGGCGTTGCGCAAGGGTCATTATTTGGCGGAAGTGTCGCAAAGGTTTGCTTCTAAGCGCAGCGAAATTCTGAAGCAAACCGCCCATAGAGTGCGTTTGGCAAAATATCTGCGATCGTCGGGCGAGATGCACGCGCCAAGTGAACGGATTGGGCAAGTTGTGCTACACGAGGCTATGAGTTCGCAGGCTATTTTAGAGCGGTGGAACGGCTTTGTGCAAAAGCTAACGGGTCGATTGCAAGAGATCATGCGCGAGGCCGATGCAGGCTTTGGCGGACTGCTCAACGATCCAAACCTCGATGTGATCACCTTTTCAAACGCGATGTCGGCGCTGGATATCCGCAAAAAAGATCTGGACCAAAAGCTTGAGAACACTTTCTCTGAGCAAGTGGTTATTCAGCTCGCCATGGACACGCGCGCTGAAAACATGGCGCAAGAGCAAACACGCAAGGCCCGCGCTTGGATGGACGAGACCTGGGAGCGCTATCGCACCGGGTGGAACCTCAAGCTCGTGCAGACCCTCTGGACGCGGATGGAGAAGGTCATCAACCGCGAGGTCCACTGTGTTCGCTGCGCCGCGGTGTTGCAGCCCACAGTCAAACACAAAGCCGAGACCATCACCTGCCCACACTGCAAGGCAGTCAACTCAGTCACGCCCGACCCGGCGGTGTACAACTACTTCGCCACCGCGCCGCACTTGTACGCCGAAGCCATGTCACTTGAGCACCGGTTTGCCATTGAGCACTTCAAAGAGCGCCTGCACCAAGAGCGAGAGGTGCGCGTGCACCAACATGACGATTGGCGTGAGATTAACCTGCAAGAGCTGCTGCAGTGGGAGGCGTTAGAGTTGCAGTACTGGACTGTGTATTTTCAAATGCAGTCACGGCTCACGCCCATGCCCGAAGAAGAGCAAAAGCAGTGGATCGCGTCACGGATGCGACCGTTGTACGAGTACGATTTTAACCAACGTCAAGTGTGGCGTGCATACAAAGGGATCGTCTGATGCGCTCTACTCGAACGAAGTTATTTTGTCTCGCGACCGTCGTTGGCCTTGAGACGCTGCAGTGCAAACCACCGCAAGGATCGACCCACGCCGCGCCAGATGTCGCGACGGTGTATGCACCCGCAACGCGGCCGATCAACCTGCTCGCGACCGCACATTTTGGCTCACCAAAGACCACCGCGCGTCGCGCACAGGGGCTGCTGGGTCGACCCATTCCACTGGAGCTTGGGTTGTCGCTGATGTTGGGACTGGACTCAACGCTTGTCGCGGCAGTGGACGTGGACAAGCCCATTGACGCCGTCCTGCTCGCGCCGAACCCAACACAAAACGACGCCGACAGACCGATGCAGCCTGGGTCGACCCCAGCGCAAACTGCGAGCGAAACCAGCGAACAATACGTGCTCGTGTTGACTCCCGTCGCGGGGTCATCTTTTCGCAGCACGCTCAATGCACGCTACCGCACGACGCGGATCGAGGGGCTAGGCGAGATGCTCGAGTCCAGACAAGAAGGGCGTACTGGCCAACTTCCGTGGCACTGCGCGATCATCGGTGTTGGTGGCGAAGTGGGCTCACGTATCGCATGCTCACACTCTGAATCTGCCCTGCGAAGCGCGGGGCGTTGGTCGGCCGAAAATGCGCGTGCGCAAGAGCAAGACTCAAGCGATGCGCTTGTATCGGTGAGCGGTGATTCGTTTCGCAATCTGCTGCTCCCGATGGTCGAGCGGGGTGTGTTGACGATGGTCGAGCGAATGGCACAGAGCGCGAGAGAAGCTCGCGATCAGCACACCACGGCGCCAGATTTAGGCGACCCAGAGGCCCTGGTGACGCAGCTCAATGGGCTGGCGGCCAACATCCGCGTGATTGGGCCAGACCTGCGGCAGATCTCTCTTGCGAGCGCGGTGACTCCGCAAGAGTTGACGATCGACGGAGCGCTCGAGTATCCCACGGATTCAGAGGCTCCCCTCGCGGTGGACGCACGATCGCGCCTTGGGATCGCGACGGCGCACCCGCTCTTTGGCAGGCTCAACCCCGCTTCGTGGGTGGCGCTTGGAGCCAACGCGGCCGAGGGATATTTTCAGCGAATTTCTGCCAACGCGATCACGGTCGCGCTCTCGGTTTTGGGCTCACGCGTGGCGCGTGGCGAGCAGATGCAAACCGATTGGACCGAGCTTTTCGCCCATCTTGGAACCGAGACCGCGTTCGGCTGCGCAACTCCCCCAGAGCCAGCGCAGACCAGGAGCGGGCCCCGAGGAGCGAGCCGTGCGGCTCCGGCAACGGGGATCCCTGCGTTTGAGTGCACTGCGATCTTTGCGCAGACGGACGAAGGTGTCGGCGCGCGCGCAGTGATCTCGCGGATGGCCCGCGCACCGTGGTTGCGCGAGATGCGATTTGGCGCTGTGGCGCCGGTGATTGCGATGCAAGGCTCTGCGATTGTGCTGCGTCTCCCCCCGGCACCCGTCCAGCCAAGTCGGCCCGCGGTCGCTCAGCGAGAAGGGT